>NZ_JBQQBW010000031.1:0-71578 GCF_052245415.1 Streptomyces sp. 8N706
GAATTCCATGAACTGCGTCGCGCGGACGATCGAGTAGGGGATCGGTCCGGCCGCGAGGATGTCCTCCTGGAGCGCCTTGGCCCGGTAGTAGTCCAGCTCAGGCACCTGGTCCACGCCGACGATCGAGGGGGCTGGAGCGCGCGGCGGCCGGGGATGCGGAGTACCTGGCAGTCTGCACCCCGGCCGGTCTTCCGGTGGCGATCGGCGGCGTCGACTACCGGGTCGTGGTCGATGCGGGAACGCTGTGGCAACTCGGGGTGCTTCCGGCCCTGCAGTCGTGTGGTCTGGGCACCGTGCTCATCCGGGCCGCGGAGGACCGCATCAGGTCACGCGGCCTTGGTCGGGCCGAGCTTGCAGTGGAGGAGAACAACCCGCGGGCCCGAGCCCTGTATGAGCGCCTCGGGTACGTGGCCTATGGCCGTCGGTCGGATGCCTGGGATGTGGAGGCGCCGGACGGCTCGCTCCGCCGGTACGACACCAGGTGCACGCTGATGCGCAAGAACGTGTCGTGAGGGGGCAGCGCCGTGGCGTTGGAAGTGTGGGCATCGGTCTTTTCCCTCGCGGGTGTCGCGCTCGGCGGCGGTCTGACGGCCCTCTCCCAGCGCGCCACCCAGCGGTCCGCTGAACGGGCGGAGGAACGACGGCAGGCAGTGGCCACCTCTGAGGTGCGCCGAGCCGAACAGTTGCAGGCGATCAAGGATTTCATCGCGTGTGCCCAGGACGCCGAACGGGCGGCCTACAGCCGTCCTGAGTCGTGGGGCGATGACGCGCTGGCTGGAGCGGGTCGGCTGCGGCCACAATGACCCGGCTCTGGGTCGCTGAACGGCATCTTGTGCTGCTCTGCGACACCGTTCTGCACGGCCCTGTTCATGCGTATGGCCGCGCGCTCAACCAGGCGGTATGGCGGGAGATCGGCGACACCGAGGTCAACGAGCACCTTGAGGAGCACAAGACCGCATTCATGACCGCAGCCCGCAGAGCCCTCAGCTCCCATTGAAGCCAAGCGACCTGTGTGAGATCTCGCGGTTCAGCAGTTGCGAATCGGTTCACCTGGTACGAGCCGCCGTATCCACCGGCGCCTTCCGGGCACCTGCGGCGCAGCAGCGGAATCACGGCCTCGGCCATCGCCATGCACCGCGGGTCTGTCGCGTACGAAGGCATAGGGGCAGCGTAGAGGCGCGGCCGGTCGCGCCCGTCTGAAGGGCTTGGAGCGCTGCGTCCTGGTCCTCCCACAGGGACTGGGCGGTCTGCATGGTGGTGTCCGGGTTCCTGCCGAGCAGGTAGCCCCCTTCGGTAGGCCGTGTCTTGGATGTCGACGCCGTGCGGCTGGTCGGATATCTCTTCGTTCGGGCGTGGTCGATGAGTAGTGTCGCGGTGTGATGAATACCGAGCTGCGTGGCGATTTGCGGCCGCCGAGCCTCAACGCCGATGAGAAGACGACGCTCCTGTCCTTCCTCAACTACCTGAGGGATGCAGTCGCGGCCAAGGCGTCGGGGGTATCCGACAAGGCAGTCCGCACCGCCGGGGTGCCGTCAGGGACCAGCATCCTTAGCCTGATCAAGCATCTGACCGCGGTTGAGCTCAACTGGTTTGCTTGGTCCTACGCTGGCGCTGACCTCGCGCGCTGGGACGACGAGTCTCAACCTGCTGACGACGAGACGGCCGAGAGCTTGCTCGCTGCCTACTACCAGGCGATCGGACGGAGCAACGAGATCATCGACACCTGCAAGGACTTGGATCGACCAGGCGCTCGTTCGCTCCGCGAGACACCTCCGCCATCAATGCGATGGGTCTTGGTGCACATGATTGAGGAGACCGCCCGGCACGCTGGCCATGCTGACATTCTCCGTGAGCAGATCGACGGATCCGTCGGCCGATGAGCCGACGCGACAGGCAGGCCGGACCACACGGCAAGGTCACAGCCATTCGTTGATCGCAGCTATCAGGACGGTGGCCTCGAACCGGACCGCGAGCTTGTCGAACCAGGTGGCCACCGCCCGGTTCCGCTTCAACCGGTTGATGCTGCACTCGACCGCGTGGCGGGCCTTGTAGTCCTGCCGGTCGAAGACCGGCGGCCGGCCACCGGAGCGGCCACGGCGCTTGCGGTTGCGGACCTGGTCGGCCGGCTCGGCAATGGTGCACCGGGGATCCCCGCGTCCCTGGTCACCAAGTAGCGCAACGGCGTCTACCTGGCTCGCACCGGCCGCCGTTTCTCCTGGTGGGCGGGGCCTGCCTCGACACCACCGGACCTCACCGCCCGCCTGGCGGCGGCCGGTCTGCCGGCGTCCGAACGTGAGACGGCCATGTGGGCCGAGCTGGACGACACCCTGCCACTGCCCGCCGCCCAAGGACTGGACATCCAGACGGTGGCCACGCCCGAACAGCTCGCCGATTACGCCGCGGTTCTCGCCGCGAACTGGGCCCCGCCCGCTGACACCGTCCGCCGCTTCTTCGCCCAGGCCGTCCCGCAGGCGCTGGCCGCGCACTGCCCGGCCCGTTACCTGGTCGGCTACGTGGAGGGCCGTCCGGTCTGTTCGGCCGAAGTGTTTCCTCACGCGGGGGTTGCCGGGATCTACAACATCTGCACCCTGGCCGCCCACCGCCGACGCGGCTACGGCGGCACCATCACGCTCGCCGCACTCCGCACCGCCCGCGAGCATGACCACCGCATCGCGGTCTTGCAGGCGTCCGCCGACGGCGAGCCCGTCTACCGCCGCCTGGGTTTCCGCTCCTGCGGCCAGTTCACCGAACACGCCATCAACCCCTGAACCGCCCGAACTTCACAAGCCCTCTGCCCAGGCTTACAACGGCGCTGGTCACAGCCACTCGTTGATGGCCGCGAGGAGGACGGTCGCCTCGTAGCGGACCGCGAGCTTGTCGTAGCGAGTTGCGACGGCTCGGTGGCGCTTGAGGCGATTGATGCCGCATTCGACCGCGTGCCGGGCCTTGTAGGGCATCGAACCTGGGCGGTCGGCCGCCGCGAGAGCCGCGTTTCCTGCGGTTGCGGGTCTGGTCGGCCTTGTCCGGGATGGTGCAGCGGATGCCGCGGCGGCGCAGGTAGGCGCGGTTCTTGCGGGAGGCGTACGCCTTGTCGGCGCGGACCCGGTCGGGCCGGGTCCGCAGCCGTCCGGAACCCCGGCGGGCCACGCGGACCTTCTTCAGGACGGGCTCGAACTGTGGGGAGTCGCCGCGCTGCCCGGCCGTGATCACGATGGACATGAGCTTTGCCCCTGCTCAACGGCCAGGCGTCTTCCTCGATCCCGTCGGGCAGACGGTCCAGCAGCGGTGGGCGGACGCGCCCCTGGCGGTGGCCTTCGAGGACCTGCCGCCCGTCTCCGCGTTCCCGGCAGTGCCGGGGCGGCGGTGGGGGCCGGGCCTGTGGTGGTCGGCCACGACCGGACGACACATATCTGCCGGCTCCAACGCGATGCGCATCCAGCTGATGGCCCCGGACCGCGACCCGGACGTGACCGGGCTGGCCGGACGGCCCGTACGGCTGCTGTGGCGCAACCACCGCGGACAGGTCCGCTCCTGGGTGCCGCAGCTCTTCACCCGCTACACCGACGGCAACGCCCTGCTGGCCGACTGCCCCAGCCACCCCGACGCCGGCGGCGAACGCGCCCTCAACGCCGCCCAGGCAGTAGCCGCGGCGTGCACGCACATCGGCTGGACCTACCGGCGCCTCCCCCCGCTCGACGACGTCCTGGCCGCCCACCTGAAATGGCTGCCCGGCTACCGCCACCCCCGCAACGCCGACCGCCCCGGCCTGACGCACGCAATCCTCGAGGCATTCGCGCGGCCGCGACCGCTGAGCGAGGGCGCCGAAGCAGTAGGCGACCCAATCGAGGTCCTCCCGGCCGTCTTCCACGCCCTGTGGCACAGACAGGTGACGACAGACCTGGATACGCCGCTGCACGAACGCGTCCTCGTCGGCCCGCGGAGCTGGAGCGGCTCCGGCAAGACGGGAGGTGCCGGGTGACCGCGCGGCGCAATGCCCGGCCGGCCGTGAAGGTCGGGGCGCACGTCCGCTTCCGCGGCGTGAAGTGGCACGTGGTCGCCCTGTCCGGGCAGGACATCCACCTCGTCGGCCCGGACGGCGGCGGTGAGGCCGTGCTCGCCGGGCACCTCTTCGCCGACCCCGGCTTCACCGTCATCGGGGCCGACGTGCCCCAGGCAGCCCCGCAGTGGGGCTGTTCGAGACCGCCCCCGCCGCGGCGCGCGAGAAGGCACTGGCCTGGCAGCGGCACGTAAGGGAAGTCGCATGCGGACTGCCCGGCGGGCCCGGCAGCGAAGGAGTTGTACGGCCGCAGTACGACGCCGAGCGCTTCACTCTGGCTGAGCGGGAGCAGGCCAAGGCCCAGGAGCTGACCGCGCTCGGCTTCGGCCGCGTCTCGCGCACCACGGTGCAGCGCATGCGCCTGGCCTACCGCAAACAGGGCCTGTGGGGGCTTCTCGACCACCGCACCACCCGCGCCTCCACCCCCACCGGGCGGGCCGACGAACGGGTCGTCGCCGCCGTCCGCGAGGCGCTGCGCCGCCGGCGCGGCCGCTCCAAGGGCACCATCAACGGCCTGTTCCCGTTGATCAACCAGATCCTTCAGGACCGGCACGGCCCCGGGGCCGTGCCCGCGCCGTCCCAGGCCACGCTGTACCGGCTCGTCACCACGCTGGCCCGCCCCGGCGAACTGCCCAGTGGCCCCGTCCGGCAGACGCCCGCGAGCTTCGACGGGCGGGCCTTCACCCCCACCACGGCGTTGCGGCCCGGCGAGCAGGTCCAGGTCGACACGACCCGCCTGGATGTCCTCGCGCTCTTCGACGACGGCGCCCTCGCCCGCCCCGAACTCACCATCGCCGTCGACGTCGCCACCCGCGCCATCCTCGCCGCCGTCCTGTGCCCGCACGCCACCAAAGCCGTCGACGCGGCCCTGCTCCTGGCGGAGATGGCTGTCCCGCACCCCGCCCGCCCCACCTGGCCCGACATCTGGCGCATGGACCACGCCCCCGCGCTCCCCCATCAGCGGCTGACCACACTTGACGAGCGCCTGGCCGGTGCGGCGGCCCGGCCGGTCGTCCTGCCCGAGACGATCGTCGTCGACCGGGGCAAGGTCTTCGTCTCCCGGGCGTTCACCGCCGCCTGCGAGACCCTCGGCATCAGCGTCCAGCCCGCCCCGCCCTTTGCTCCCACCGCCAAGGGCATCGTGGAGCGTGCCTTCGGCACCATCAACGCGTTGTTCTGCCAGCACCTGCCCGGCTACACCGGATCCGACGTCACCCGCCGCGGCCCCGACGCCGAAACAAGAGGCCTGCTACAGCGTCACCTAGCTGCAGGACCTCCTGGACGAATGGCTCGTGCACTACCACCACCGCCCCCACGAAGGCCTGCGCCATCCGATGATGCCCCGCAAAGCGCTCACGCCGAACCAGATGTGGGCCGCGCTGGTTGCCGTCGCCGGATACGTCCCCGTCCCCCTCACCCGAAGCGACTACCTGGAGCTGCTGCCCGTGCGCTGGCAGGCCATCACCGCCTCCGGCATCCGCATCCACCACCGCACCTACGACCACGACCTGCTCGCCCCCTACCGCGGCCAGCCCTCCCCCCACGCGGCGGGAAGTGGAAGATCCACTACAACCCCCACGACGTCCGCCAGATCTGGGTGCGTCTGCCCGACGGCGAACTGCCCGAGATCCCGTGGATCCACCGCGACCACGTCCACCAGCCGTTCAACGACCGCACCTGGCAGCACATCAGGCCCTCGCCCTGCACGGCCACAGCGGCGACGCCGAGCAGTACGAAGCCGACCTCGCCGACGCCCTCGACCAGCTCATGCGCCGCGTCCACAGCGGCCACGCCACCAAGGCCGAGCAGGCACTGGTGGCCCGCACCGCAGCAGTCCCCCTCCCCGCAGCCCGCCGCCCAGAACACGACACCGGCCAGAGCGCCGACGACCCAGCGCAGTGGGACGAGGACGACAGCATCGACGACCTCGACGACCTCCCCGACGACGGCACCAGCCCCGCCGCGGCCACCGGATTCGGGCTCTACGACGCATATGAGGAAGCCGACAAGTGGTGAGCCCACGCCCGCAGAGCGCGAGCAGCGCAGCAGCCACCGTCGGCGGCGCGGCCGAGCCGTCCTGGCCCCTGACCACCTGGCAGGGCTGGCACCGCTTCGCCACCACCGACCCCGTCACCCCGCCCCAGCCCGACGACCCGCCCCGCAGCACAGAAGAACGCCTCGCCTACCACCCACACCCCGCCCCGCACAAACAGCCCTGACCAGCGCAAACACACACCGGACCTTTTCGCCCTACCGCTACCCACAACAAGCCCCACCCCCTCAACACACCCCCCACAACCCCAGCTCACACCCTTGATCCCCCTCTCGAAGCCACTCCGCCCAGCCTCTCAGCGAACCAGCAACACACCAGGCCAGCCACCACCGCGCACACCAACAAGCCCCCCTCCGAGCGTCACCAAGTCTTGGGATCCGGTGCAGCCGGAGACCAATCCGGCCAAGGTGGCCCGCCGCGAGCGGTGCTTATCCCTCCGGGCGTCGGCCATGTGGAGAAGTGGCAGCTGGCCCTGGACATGGTGGACGAGACTCGGTCCTGGGGCATCGACGTCCCGTTCGCCGTCCCGGATGCCGGGTACGGGGACGCAGCCGCCTCCCGGATCGGCCTGGAAGAACGTGGGCCCATCAGACTGGTCTGTCAGCGAATCGCCGCACAGCACACAAGGGCCTTCAGGACCGTCGCGACGCCGAGCCCCGCAGCGCCGCGACAACGGCCGCCGCCAGGCCGAGTACCAGGATGCCGACCGCAGCGGACCGCAGCGCGTCACTCGCTCCGAAGCCCGCGACCAGCGGGCCGCCCAAGGCGGTGCCGAGCGGCACGGACAGCACTCGGACCGCGGAACTTGCCGCGAGGACTTGTGGAAGCAGCGCGCTGAGCGTCGAGCGCTGGAACAACGCGGTGGACAGTGACGAATACGGCGGCCAGAGCAGCCCGGCGGCCGCGAATGAGGCCAGCGCGACGGGCTTGGGGACCTCCAGGCCGATCGGCAACATGACGGCGCCGAAGGCGATGACGATGCCGATCGTGGTCGGCCAAAGCCGCCAGCGGCTGAGATATCCGGTCAGCATCCCTCCGAGCACCGCACCGATGCCAAAGGCGGTGTAGAAGGCAGCGAGCAGACCGGCCGACCCCCCCAGCTCCTCCGACACATGTAGGGGCAACGCCACATACACCGGTCCGAAGAGGAAGAAGAAACCGAAGCTCAGGACCAGTAGGCCGAGAAGCGTGGGGTTGCGCCGGATCACCGTGAAACCGGTGGAGCGCGATGCGGTGCTGGAGTCCTGCGCCTGCGCGAGCTCTGGCACCGTTTTCGCACGGATCGCGAAAAGAAAGGTGGCGGCGAGCACCGCGAAGGTCGCCGCGTCGGCGGCTACGACGGTCGCCGCACCGCCCCATGCGATGAGCGGGGCAGCGAGGATCGGCCCGACCACGGTGCAGAACGAGCCAATGGTCGAGAGCACGGCATTGCCCGCCAGATGGTCGCCTTCCGGTAGCACCCGGGCGAGCAGCGTGTAGACCCCGGCCTGCCCCCAGGAATGCAGTACGGAGGAAACCGCCAGCAGGGCGATGTAGAGTCCGATGCCGAGCAGGCCTAGCGCATAGGCGATCGGAATGGTCCCCAGCGCGCAGGCGCGCAGCGCCGCGTCCCAGCCCGCGAGCCGAGTGGGAGCGCGATGGCCCAGAAGACGACCGAGTACGAGCGCTCCCACTGCTCCAGGCAGTGTGTAGGCCGCCGCCGCCACCGCCACCCATATCCCGCGGTCGGCGGTCGGCGCCAGCTCGATCGCGAACCAGCTCACCGCGACCACGGCCATTCCATCGCCCAGCGAGGACAGTGCGAATCCGGGCAGGAGGCGCCGCATGGTTCTATGACTGACCACCGGCCAGTAGGGGGAGGACCGCATCATGCCGTTCAGGGTGAAGGCCATTCAGTTTCTCCGGTCATCGATGACTGTCCGGCCCACTGTTCCTACGAAAGGCCGTGGGCTCGGGCGGTTTTCGCTCTCGGCATAGATCGGGTTCCGTCGCGAGCCGGAGAGAAGGGGGAGCAACCGTGAGGCCCCGACTGCATCGGGTAGCCGTGACGTTGTTCAGTGGCCCCGGCATATTGGCTTCCAGCGGACCCGGTTGACGGGTCGCGCGGGCGCATTGAGGGGTAGTGACGGGGCGAAGTGGCCCCACCTCAGCTCTTGCGGTGAGACGGTTCCTGTGGTCTCCGGCAGGGGCGGTGCTGTGGATGTCTTTGTCCAAGCAGGAGCTGTTCGACCGGATCCGGCGGGACAGCTGCCAGCGGCAGTTGTCGATCCGGGCTCTGTCGCGGAAGTACGGCGTTCACCGCCGGCTGGTCCGCGAGGCGCTGTCCTCGCCGGTGCCCACCCCGCGCCGTCGGCCGGTGCGGACGTCACCTCGGATGGAGCCGTACAAGAAGACGGTCGACGCCTGGCTGCGGGCTGGTCTGGATGCTCCGCGCAAGCAGCGGCACACCGTGCGGCGGATCGTCACGCGGATCGAGGAGGATTTCGGCGAAGCGATCCCCTACCCGACGGTCCGGGACTTCGTCGCGGCCCGGCGGAGGAGATCGCAGCCCAGGCGGGGGCCTCCCGTTGAGTCGTTCGGGAGGAGATCGCCTCGGACAGCGATCCCTTCCACCGCTGCGTCCTCGCCCACTACATGGCCGATCTCCAGCAGAATCCGCAGGACGAACTGGCATGGGATCTGCGTGCCCTGGAAGCCGCAGGGTCGGTGACCGACGACCGAGCCAAGCAGCACCACTCGTCCTTGGCAATCGCGGGTTCTATCCGTCTCTGCATCCTCAATCTCGCGGCGGATTACCACAGGCTCGGAGACACCGCGCAGGCCCGCGCCCACCTAGCCCAGGCCCAGCAGCACCTCGACATGCTCAAGGACGACAACTACGGCCAGGGCATCCGATCGGCAATACAACCGCTCGCCATCGAGCTCGCAGAGGAAGATCCCACGACGCTGAAGAGCGACGAAACGCAGTAATTCATCACGCCACAGTGCCTCACGTGGTCCCAGCGCAAACCAATCCCCGGGGGCCTTCCCCCGTGATGGTGGACACGCTTCCTTGATCACGCGGCGAGCGTGAGCTTAGCCGCTTGGTGTCGGTGTTCGTATTCGTTGGGGCTGAGGTGGCCGTTGGCGGAGTGCCGGCGGCGGGTGTTGTAGCGGGCCAGCCAGGCAGATACCGCCTTTCTGCAGGTGCCGGCGTCGCCGTAGTCGCGGGCGCCCTGAAGGGTCTCGCGTTTCAGGGACGCGTGGAAACTCTCGCAGGCTGCGTTGTCCGCGCTGGTGCCGACCGCACCCATCGACCGGGTCACGCCGAACTGGTCGCAGAGGTCGGCGAAGGACCGGGAGCCGTATTGGGCTCCGTGGTCGGAGTGGAACACAGCGCCGTCCAGGCCGCCGCGGGTCGAGGCCGCCATCTGCAGTGCGTCGGCGACCAGGCTGGTGCGCATGTGGTCGGCGATGGACCAGCCGACGACCTTGCGGCTGAAGCAGTCCAGCACGGTCGCGAGATAGAGGAACTCCCCGCCTGTGAGCGGGAGATACGTGATGTCGCCCATGTATTTCCGACCCGCCTCGATGGCGGTGAAGTCCCGCTGGAACAGGTCCGAAATCTGTGAGGCTGTCGGGTCCGGGACGGTGGTGCGGACGCGTCTGCGCAGGCGGATGCCGGTGATGGAGAACGTCCGCATGCCGCGGGCGACCCGCTTTTCGTTGATCCGCAGGCCCTTCGCGCGGAGCTCGGCGGTCACCCGTGGGGAGCCGTAGGCGCCGCCGGCCTCGCCGTGGACCTCTCGGATCCGCTCGGCCAGAAGCCGGTCCTCGCTCTGCCGTGACGCCCTCGCGTTCCTGCCGGAGAGCCACTTGTAGTAACTGGACCGGTTCAGGTCCAAGACCTCGCAAAGCCGCTTCACGCCGTAGGCGTCCCGGTGGTCGGCGACGAACTGGAAGTGACTCACCAGTTGGTCTCCCCGGCGAAATACTTGGCCGCCTTGCGGAGTAAGTCCCGCTCGGTCGCCAGCTTCCGCTCACTCGCCTCGAGCTCGGCCACCCGGGCCTCCAGCTGCCGGATCCGCTCGTCGGGATCGGCGGAGGATGCCGTCTGCCCGGCCCTGGCCGCCGGCGCCCCGCCCGCAGACGGGGCAGCGGCGGCCGCGCCGCGGCGTTCGCGGTCCTGCAGCACCCACTCACGCAGGGTGGCCCGGTTGATGCCCAGGTCAGCGGCGATGCTCTTGTACGTCGCCCACGGCCAGCATCGGGCCCCGCACAGCGAATCGCACGGATGTGAGGATCGTCAGGCCTGCTCGCCTGGCAGGTAGGTGAATTCGAATTCAACACCGTTGACGTCGAAGGCGTAAAAGCTCTCCACGCCATCACTGTCGACGACGATGTCGGTGGCCGGTTCGTCCCGCACGAAGGTGTACGCCGCCGACTCGCGGACGGAATGCCATCTGGCATGCCAGGAACGCAGCTCCTCGGACGTACGCACCTCGATGCAGACGTGCTGGAACTGGTTGTTGTCCGTCGGCGGCGGATACCCGTGCTCGGCCCCGCGGGTGAAGATGTGAAAACGCAACCCGCCCGCGGTGAGTTCCGCCAGACCGGAGAGCCCTGGCAGCCGCTCCATGCTGAGATCCGAGAAAGTGTTCAGAGTCCAAGCGACCTCGGCCCCGAAGAACGCCTGGTACCAGGCGATGCTGGCTTCGAGATCGCCGGTCTGCACGGCGACGTGGTGGAACGCAAGTCCCGCAGCGTTGGCCTGAACTCCCGTCAGTTGCGTCGGAAGCAGGCCCACGGGTGCGTCGGTCATGGTGAATCCCTTCTGTGATCGGATCAGCGGCACATGGCATAAGGCTGACGGCCGCGGGGACTCGCCGCGGCCCGGAGCAGGCCCCTCTCGTGGTCCAAACCGACGGCGCAGACCTTGCCCAGGGAGAACTCCGCGGCCAGTTCCACGTCGTGCCCCCGGCCACGCAGCTCTTCGATGACGTCCGGGTCGCAGTTACGCTCCACAACCAGTGCCTTCGGGCGCGACTCGTGTGGGGTGAACGAGGCGGCGAAGTGGTCCGTGTGGAAAGCGAGCGACTCGGTTGCGGACTGCAGGTCCAGGCCGAAGTCAGCGACGGCGAGGAAAAACTCGAGGGTCCACTGGTCCTGACGGTCGCCACCGGGCGTACCGAAGGCCAGGGACGGCTTGCCGTCCTTCAGGGCCAGGCTCGGGCTGAGCGTCGTACGCGGGCGGCGGCCCGGGCCGAAGGAGTTGGGGTGCCCCTCCGCGAGGGTCATGGTTTGCGCCCGTGTCCCCAGCGAGAGACCCAGGCCGGGGACGACCGGGGAGCTCTTGAGCCAGCCGCCGCTAGGTACCGCCACCACCATGTTGCCGAACCGGTCGGCGACGACGATGGTGCACGTGTCGTTGCGAGCCGCAGTGGCCTTCACAACTGTGGGCAGGCCGTTGTGGATCTGGGCCAGCCAGTGGCTGGCCGTCGGCGGAAGCTCCTCGGGATCCTGCTTCGGCAGATGGGGTCGGCGCCCGCTCGGGGAGCCCGGCCGCAGCGTGTCGGAGGCCTTCGCGTCCACCAGGCTCCGGCGCTCCGCCGAGTACTCGAGGCCAAGCAGGACGTCCAGCGGGATATCGCTGTGGTCAGGATCGCCGTACCACGCCTCCCGGTCGGCGAAGGCGAGCTTGGCGCACTCGGCCACGGTGTGGATGTAGTCCGCGCTGCCCAGCCTCATACCGCGAAGGTCGAAGCCGTCCAGGAGCGCGAGCTGCTGAAGGAAGACAGGGCTCTGTGACCACGGCCCCGGCTTGTGCACGGTGTAGTCCCCGTACTGGAGCTGTACGGAGCTCTCCACGCCCGCCCGCCAGTCCGCCATGTCCTGACCATTCAGCAACCCCTTGTGACGGCGTCCGGTGGAATCCAGGACTTCCGTCGCGGAGACGAAGGAGTCGATGGCCTCGGCGACGAACCCCTGGTAGAACGCCTTCTCGGCGGCAGCAAGTTGGGCTTCGCGCCCACCGGACGCGGCGGCGGCCTCACGCAGGAGCCGCTTGTACGTGTCGGCCAGAGCCGGATTGCGGAAGCGTGAACCTGCGGCCGGCGGCCGGCCATTCGGGAGATAGACGCGTCCGGACTCCATCCACTCCGTCGTGAACAGCGGCGCCAGCACCTCAATGGCATCAGCGGTGCCGGCCAGTAGGGGGAACCCGTCCTCCGCGTAGCCGATCGCGTAGTCGAGGATGTCGGACAGCGGCAGGGTGCCGTGCTCTGACAGCATCCGCATCCAGGCACCGAACGCCCCCGGGACCACGGCCGGCAGCAGGCCCGATCCCGGTATCTGCCGCAGCCCGAGCGACTCGATGTGGTTTATGGTGGCGGCCTGGGGTGTTGGCCCCTGGCCGCACACCACCTGCACGCTGTCCGTCGCCGCCGAGTAGGAGACGATCGGCACGTCGCCCCCCAGCCCGTTGAAATGCGGTTCCACGACCTGCAGAACAAAACCGGCAGCCGCTGCGGCGTCGAAGGCGTTTCCACCCTTTTCCAACACCGACATGGCAGCCGCCGAAGGCAGCCAGTGAGTCGAGGAGACGGCGCCAAAAGTACCGACCATCTCCGGCCTTCCTGGGTTCAATTCAATGCACCTTCCTGGTATGGGCCGCCGCCACGAGACTCTTGGGGCGCATATCTGTCCAATTCTCTTCAATGTAGTCGAGGCAGGCCTGTCGGCTGTCCTTGTGATGGGCGATCTTCCAACCTGGCGGAACCTCGGCAAAGGCAGGCCACAAGGAGTGCTGACCCTCGTCGTTCGTCAGCACCACGTACACGCCTTCTGCATCTTCAAAGGGGTTGCTCATCGCTGTCCTCCATGCTCGCTTCCCGTCTCGCCGGCGGGACACGACGGTAACCTGGCCACTGTCGCCAACGAGCCGATATTTGGGGTGAATTACGTGACCAGTGCCACGCCGATCCATTTCGAGCGGAACCTCTTGGAATCTCGGATGTCCGACGCGGAACGCGCTTCACGGGTCGCCGCGCCCGTATTCGGGACGGTCTTCACCGAGCACATGGCAACGGTCAGGTTCACTGAGCGGAAAGGCTGGCACAGCGCGCGCATCGATCCATTCGGCCCGATCCCGATGTCGCCCGCGGCGTCTGTACTGCATTACGGGCAGGAAATTTTCGAGGGTCTCAAGGTGTATCGGGTGCCCGACGGCGGTATGCAGCTCTTCAGGCCCGAGGCCAATGCCCGCCGGTTCCGTGCTTCGGCCCGGCGTCTGGCCATGCCCGAGGTGCCTGAGGAAATCTTCCTCACTGCCCTGGGCGAGCTGGCCGGAGCAGACAGGAAGTGGCTTCCGAGTGCGCCGGGAACCAGTCTCTATCTGCGGCCGTTCCTCATAGCCAGCGAGGAGTTCATCGGTGTGCGCCCCGCAATGGAGTATCTCTTCGGTGTGATCGCCTGCCCGGTCGGGGCCGCGTTCGCCGGTGGCGCCGCCGCCCTCACGGTGCTGATCTCCGACGATTACACACGTGCGGCGCCCGGTGGCACCGGCACGGCCAAGTGCGGTGGGAACTACGCCGCTTCGATGCCGGCCCAGACCCGCGCGGCGGCAGCCGGATGCGACCAGGTCGTCTTTCTCGACGCCGCCCAGCACCGGTACGTGGAGGAATTGGGCGGCATGAATATCTTCTTCGTGTTCGATGACGGAACGCTCGTCACACCTCCGCTCACCGGCACCATTCTCCCCGGCGTCACGCGGGATTCGGTCATGACCCTGGCAGCGGCCGACAGCCACCGGGTGGTCGAGCGACCGTACTCGGTGGAGGAGTGGCGTGCCGACGCCGCCTCCGGCCGACTGCGTGAGGTCTTCGCCTGCGGCACTGCGGCGGTGATCACTGCGATCGGCACGGTTCGCTCCGCCCAGGGAGAGTTCCGTGTCGCGGACGGTATGGCCGGCCCCGTCACAGAGCGATTGCACTCCACCCTGACAGATATCCAGTACGGGCTCCTCGCCGACGCGTTCAGCTGGACCCGGCGGCTCCCCTGACCGGTCACGCAGGTCACTGCCGGGGCTTCCGCACGAGATCGCGCGGAAGCCCCGCCCGCACGGGTACGACTCACTCCACTGCGACCGACTTGTCACCGGTGAAAAGAATGCCCAGACAGTAACTTCCCGGCTCGGCCTTCTTCGTGACGAAGTGATGCACCGTTCCTGTGGGGATGAGCATCGTCGCGGGTGAGGTGAGCTCATAGTGCTCCCCGTCGGCGACGACCTCGATCACGGCCCCACCGGGTTCGGGCGACAGCAGCAGGTAGATCTCCGGGACCTCGTGGGTGTGCGGAGCCGCCACCGGCTTGCCGACCTTGTCACTGATCTCGCCGCCGGCGATCTCGATGTCCTGACCGCCCAGCATCGACTTGGTCAGGAAGAACGGCGTCTCCCCGAAGTGGCCGGGGATCTGCTGGAAGACGGGAAGCCCCTGCTCCACAAGAGGGGTACTGGTGGACGCCGCGGCGCTCTGATCTGTAGTCATGTCGTCCCTCCGGACTCACGCCGGGGTGAGTCGGTAGATAAAACTGAACGCCGGAAGGTCAATCAGCTGTCGGTCTGCGATGTGCCACCCGCTCTCGTCGAGAACTGACTCCCACTCGTCCAGCGTGGGCAGATAATGGTCCATTACGGTGTGCACCGTTTCGAAGCCGAGAGTGAACATGGGGTGCTCGGGTCCGTCGACACCAGTCGAGCGGCAGGTGTCACCGAGGACCAGGTTCCTCAGGTTAGGGAAGGTCTCGCGCAGTCGACGCAGGGTCTTCACACAGCTCTCGCGCGGCCAGAAGTCGTGCCCCATGAGAAAGCACGTCACCATGTCGACGTCCTCGTATTCGGCACGCGGCGTCAGGTTCAGCACGTCGTCCTGCACCAAGGTGATGCGGTCCTCGAGACCGGCTTCGCCGACCGCTTCCTTGGCCACCGAGATCGCGCCCTCGGCCACATCGATGCCGATGGCGCGCAAACCGGGCCGGCGCTCGGCCAGCATCACAATGCGGTCCGCGCTTCCGCATCCCAGATCCGCGACGGTTCCGAAGTCGATGTGGTCGATCAGTTCCCGGAACGGCGGATCGAAGAAAGTGCGGGCGATGTTCCGGCAGGCCACGCTGATCGACCGGGCATCCCGCCGCACATACTCACCCAGACGGTCGTCGTTCCTGACCATGGTCGGCAGCGTGGTGAACAACTCACCGCAGCCACGGGTCAACCAGTAGAAGAACCCCTTGGTGCTGAAAGCACTCTCGAAGCCGATATCGGTGGTCGCTTCCAACCTGGCTGCGTCGAGGGTGACGATCCGCCTGCTGGAGAGGGCGACCAGGATGGCACGCACCACAGCGGGGGCCGCTTCCCGGCTCTTGGCAAATGTGGATATCTCCACCCGCCCGGTCGACGCCAATGCATCGAGCAGGCCGATCTCCCAGGCCGCGCTGATTGCGGCCGAAGCGATGGCACCGTTGAACGTGTCCGCGCAATACCGTGCCTCGAGAGACAACGTTGCGTCAGATGCGACTTGCGACGTGGTCATGGAAACCTATCCGTTCGAATGTCGGAGCTCAGGGGGTGGAGAACTCGTACTCGGGCTCGGCCCCCGGCATGACGGTGAGTTCTGCCAGATCGCGCAGCGTCTGGGCGAACGAGTTCTTGAGGGCCAGGACATCGCTGCTCAGCAGCTCGGCCGGCTCAGCCTCGGTTTGGGGTGCGCACGTGGGATACAGGCCGTTTGCGGATACGTCGAGGTGGATCGCGTGAATTCTACGGATGAATTGCCGCATCACGACGTCGTAGGTGACAGGTATCCTGGTCGTGAGGAATATGCCGTCGTAGAGCCACAACAGTGTCTCTCGATGCAGACGGCGGACGCCTTCGTGGCGTATGCCCGGAGTCAGCAGAAGTGATACGCCCGAGGGGACGACTCGGGCCGCGATTCCTTCGTGAACGCGTTCGTTCAGTTCGCATTCGAGCGCGAGGGCCGTGGCCTCCGCCTCGCCGCCCAGGGAGGCCTTTCCTCTGATGAGAGGACGCACATCGGCGTAGTCACGGGCCCAGGACCCGCTAAGATTCGGGTGCTGGCGCGCCATGGGGTCCCTGATGATGCGCTCGTACATCTCCCGGGGAGGGGAACTGGTGTAGAGCAGCATCAGCGAGTAGCCGCGGACCAGACGCCGTGCGCTGCGGGCGAGTTCGTCCGGGTCCGCGTCCGGACACCTCGCCTCGTCCACCGTGGCGGCCAGGAGCTGCCACAGAATGAAAGTCGCCTGGTGTCCGGTAATCCAGCGGAACCAGAACAGTCGGTCCACCTCGCTGTCGTCGACGGGCACGAGGTCGGAGACGGCACCCTCGTGTGGGGTAGCCAGCCAATCGTCCGGCATCAACTGCTCGGGCGATACGGCACGGTGGATATCTCGCCTGCAATTTCGGGGAAGCCATGTGGTGGGAAGTGCCAATGGTTCCAGTCCGTAAATATGGCCGCCGAACTCCCAGCTCCCTGACGTCGGAAGCGCGGATGACAAAGCTTTGTTGTCAGACAGGTTCATCAATGCTTTCCGGTGTGTAGGTGACGTCGGACTAGGGGGAGACTATTCAGAACTGATTCTGCAGGTCTGGGCCGGGCCCATGGTCGGCAAGATCCTTGTCCCGTCCCGCTGCCTGCCGCGCCTCCAGGGAACATCCTGGAGGAGCTGGCCACACTCGGTCGGGGCCAGTGACCACGAACTCCCCATGGCTGACGGAGTTCTGAATAAACATCCGGACCTCGGGGTGCCGGTGCGACCTGCCGGATTCCGACCGTCAATTTACGTCACCCGGCTCCGCGGGAGTCAGCACGCGCCGACAAAATTCCAACGAGTGTCGACGGCCGTCTCGCCGGCGAGACGACCGGCCCCACACATGTGAACGGTCGGCTACGTTCTTCGCCGTACCCGTTCACCTCAGGATGCCCGCCCTGGTGACAAGGAAAGAGACAGAGACATTGCAAGAGCGCACGCTTGTAGCCGCCGGAACTCACTTCGAGAAGATATTTGGATACTCTCGTGCGGTTCGCGTCGGTCCCTTGGTGGCCGTCGCTGGCTGCACAGCCGCAGCCCCCGAAGGGCCCATCGGGGGCGCGGACATTGCCACCCAGACCGTCGAGTGCTTGCGCCGTGTCCAGGGAGCGCTTGAAGACGTCGGCGCCTCGCTGCGGGATGTGCTGCGTACGCGCTTCTACGTCACGGACATCAGCGCTCTCGAGGCAATCGGTCAAGTCCACCTCGACTTCTTCGCGGACATCCGCCCCGCCAGCACCATCGTCGAGGTGTCGGCGCTTGCTCATCCCTCACTTCTGGTGGAAGTCGAAGCCGACGCAGTCGTCGGCAACTGAAGTCTGGAGTTCAGATGCGTACAGGCGTTTTGATCCTGCCGGAAAAGCGATGGCCGAATGCCGTGCACCAATGGCGCACGGTCGACGAGCTTGGCTTCGACTCGGCATGGACCTACGACCATCTGTCCTGGCGCGGTCTGCAGGACGGGGCATGGTTCTCCACGTTCCCCGTGCTGACCGCTGCCGCATGTTCCACACGTCGGGTGACTCTTGGTACCCTCGTGACCTCCCCCAATTTTCGGCACCCGGTGACGGCGGCGAAGGATGCCATCGCGGTCGACGACATCTCCGGCGGACGATTTGTACTCGGTATCGGCGCGGGTTCCGTCGGATCCGGCGATTCGAACGTCACCACCAAGCAGTCTTTCTCACGGCGCGAGCGGACCGACCGCTTCGAGGAATTCGTGGAACTGACGGACAAACTCCTCCGGGAACCGGTGACGACGCACCACGGTGCTCACTTCTCCGCGCACGAAGCGCGCATGATCCCCGGCTGCGTCCAGCGCCCCCGGCTGCCCTTGGCCATCGCCGCCACCGGTCCGAAGGGCCTGACCCTGGCGGCTCGCCATGGCCAGGCATGGGTCACCGTCGGCCCCACCGACTGGGCCAGGGGCTTCACTCCGGAGGAATGCCTGGAATCGGTAACCGCCCAGGTCACCGCGCTTCGTGAGGCCTGCGCCCGGGTTGGCCGTGATGACGCCGACCTCGACCGCATATTCGTTGTGACGGACATGGCTGGGGACTTTCTGAAGTCACCCAAATCCTTCCTCCACCTGGCGGAGCTCTATGCCCTCGCCGGCATCACCCACCTCGTCGTGCACTGGCCTCGCGGGGAGGGCATATACGCCGCCGACCCCGAGATCCTTCATCGCATTGCCGATGAGGCCCTTCCTGCCGCCCGCGAGCTATGAGGATTGAGTATGGGCAATTCCTGCCGTCTCGCCAGCGAGGCGGTGGCTTGATACTCATGCCAATCTTTCGGACAAGAGAAGCGAGCAGACTGTTAATATCCCAGTGATTCCCGGGCTTGTGGAATTCAGGCCGGCCCCGACGTAAGGTTCATATAAGCGCGCCCTTGTCATTTCCCTGCCGGTGTGCCCGGCTGATGGAGCGTAGAGGATGTACGAATCAATCTATGATTCTGGCAGAAGCCTGCTGGACCAGTTCGAGGCGCGGGTCGCTTCGGGGCCGGACGCGGTGGCCCTGGAATGCGGCGGGAAACGGCTCTCCTACAGAGAGCTGGAGGCGCGGGCGAATCAGCTCGCCCATCATCTGGGGTCATTGGGCGTAGGGCCCGAGGATGTGGTTGGTGTCTGTCTCGGCCGTGGCTTCGATGCGGTCGTCGGCCTGCTGGGGGTGCTGAAGACGGGGGGTGCGTATCTGCCGCTGGATCCGGGGCTTCCGGGCAAGCGGCTGGCGCACATGACCGAGGACGTGAACGCCCGAGTGATCATCACCACCTCGGCGTATGCATCCCGGCTGCTGACCGGTGGGCGTCACATCCTGCTGTACGACCAGGAGTCAGCCGCGATCGCCGAGCGCCCGGCAACCCATCCCGAGAGCGTCCGAGACAACCGCGCCCTGATGTACGTGATCTATACGTCCGGGTCAACCGGCATGCCCAAGGGGATCTCCCTGACGTGGCAAACGCTGCGAAACATCGTCCGCTTTGATCTGCACCGGGACCACTATTTGGGCGATGACCCGGTCACCTGTCTCCAGTTCGCGTCTGTCGGCTTCGACGTGTCGTTTCTGGAAATCTTCGCGACGCTGATCCGCGGCGGCCGGCTTGTGCTGGTGGAGGACGCGGCGTGGCAGGACCCCGAACGGCTGCTGGATCTGCTGGCCAGTGAGCAGGTCGAGCGAATGTATCTCTCCCCCGCAATGCTCGGCCAGTTGGTGACGTCCTGGGCAGAACGGCCAGTGGACCTCCCCCTTTCGCACATATTCGTCTCCGGGGATGTCCTCGCCCTCACTCCGCAGATACGGTCATTCCTGTCGGGCTTGGACGGGGTGGTGGTCGAGAACCAGTACGGTCCCTCGGAGACACACCACGCGACATCGGCGTTCCTGACCGGTGATCCACGGACATGGCCCGACTCACCATCCATCGGACGGGCGATACCAGGCGTGCGGACCTACCTCCTCGACGACCGCCTCAACCTCGTACCCCCCGGAGTGCGGGGCGAGTTGTACATCGCCGGCGAAGGCCTGGCCCGGGGATATGTCAACAAGCCAGGCCTCACAGCGGAACGCTTCGTCGCCAACCCGTTCGGGTCCGGAGAACGGATGTACCGCACCGGCGACATGGCACGTTGGACCGCCGACGGCATGCTGGAATTCCTCGGACGCACCGACGACCAAGTCAAAATCCGGGGATTCCGCATCGAACCCAGCGAAATCGAGAACGCCCTCACCGCCCACACCTCAGTATCCCGGGCAGCCGTAGTCGTACGCGAAGACCGGCCGAGCGAACGGCGACTCACGGCGTATATCGTTCCCACCGTGCCGGACGGCCAAATCGACGCGGCCGCCTTGCGTGACTTTCTCCGCCCGCGGCTGCCCGCCTATATGCTCCCGGCCGCGTTCATGACGATGGCGTCGCTGCCGCTGACCCGTAACGGCAAGATCGACCGGCGGCTCCTCCCCACCCCGACTGGATCGCGCCAGCTGTCCGGCGCGTATGCGCCGCCGTCCAACAGGATCGAGCAGGCGATCGCCGAGATCTGGGAGGCCATGCTCAAGCTCGACAGTGCGGGCATCGACGACGACTTCTTCGAGCTCGGCGGACACTCCCTCCTCGCGACGCAGGTCGTATCGCGCATGCGCACCACTCTCGACTCCGCCGTCTCCGTACGCGATCTCTTTGAGCACCCGACCATCAGAAGGCTTGCGGCGAAGATCAAGATTGCGCAGATGCCACCCGACGAGGCCATGATCCTGCCCAGGTGGAACGAGGGAAAAGCCGAGCTGTCCTTCGCCCAGCGCCGACTGTGGTTCTTCGACCAGCTGGTGCCCGGTTCCCCGGCCTACAACGTCAGCATCATGTGGCATGTCCGCGGACAGGTCGACCCGGACGTGCTGACACGAGCGCTGCGCGCAGTCTGCGATCGGCACGAGGTGCTGCGTACGGCGTTCGCGAGCTCGGAGGGACACCCGTATCAGGTGGTCAGCCCGTGGGCCGCGGTCGTGCTGGAAACAAACGATATGTCGGGCCTGGAACGAAGGGAGGCCGAGGACGAGGTCACACGCCGAGTGCAGCAGTTGGGCCTACGGGAGTTCGACCTCACGGCCGGTCCGCTCATGCGCGCACAGCTCTTCCGGATCGCAGACGACCAATACCGCTTTGCACTCCACCTCCACCACATCGTCGTAGACAGCTGGTCAATGCGCGTCATATGGAAGGAGCTCTCAGCCCTCTACGACGCGTACGCCGCCGACCAACCCACTCGGCTGCCTCCACTGGCTATCCAGTATGCGGACTACGCAGTCTGGCAGCACTCCTGGCTGGACAGCGACCGCGCCGCCGGCCAACTGCACTTCTGGACCGACCTGCTCAAGGGGGCCCCCGAGTCGCTGGACCTGCCGACGGACCACCCCAGGCCCAAGGCGCTGAGCGGGCAGGGCCATACCATTGACTTCGTCATCCCGGCAGAGACCGCCGAAGCAGTGCGCCGCGTCGGGCAGGCGCACAGCGCGACGCCGTTCATGACCTTTCTCACCGCCTTTCACACCCTCCTCGCGCGATACACCGGCGTCAGCGACATCGTCACCGGTTCCCCGGTATCCGGGCGTGTCCGACCCGAGACCGAGGACCTCATCGGGTTCTTCGTCAACACCATGGCGCTGCGGTCGACGTGGACTGGAGACCCGAAATTCTCCGAGCTCTTGGACCGGATGCGCGGCATCACACTGGACGCGCAACGGAACCAGGACATCCCCTTCGAGCGGGTGGTGGAGGAACTGGCGCCGGAGCGGGACATTAGTCGCAACCCAGTCTTTCAGATCGTATTCGCGTACAGCGGCGACGACGACTACGCATCCCCGTCGGGCTGGGAAGTCGAATACATCAACACGGACTTCGGGCATGCCCTCTTCGACCTGGAGCTACAGCTCGAGGAGAGCGGCGACGACCTGGTTGGCACGGTCTGCTACAGCACTGATCTCTTCGAATCGGCGACCATGCACCGTTTGATCGACCACTTTGTCACCTTGTGTGCCGGAATCGCGGCGGATCCACAGCAGACCGTTTCCCGGCTGCCGCTGCTCGAGTGCCCGGAGCGCGACCGGATCCTGCTCGACTGGAACGACAATGGGGTGGAGAGCCAGCTCGAAACGCATCTGCTGGACCAGTTCGAGGCGCGGGTCGCTTCGGGGCCGGACGCGGTGGCCCTGGAATGCGGCGGGAAACGGCTCTCCTACAGAGAGCTGGAGGCGCGGGCGAATCAGCTCGCCCATCATCTGGGGTCATTGGGCGTAGGGCCCGAGGATGTGGTTGGTGTCTGTCTCGGCCGTGGCTTCGATGCGGTCGTCGGCCTGCTGGGGGTGCTGAAGACGGGGGGTGCGTATCTGCCGCTGGATCCGGGGCTTCCGGGCAAGCGGCTGGCGCACATGACCGAGGACGTGAACGCCCGAGTGATCATCACCACCTCGGCGTATGCATCCCGGCTGCTGACCGGTGGGCGTCACATCCTGCTGTACGACCAGGAGTCAGCCGCGATCGCCGAGCGCCCGGCAACCCATCCCGAGAGCGTCCGAGACAACCGCGCCCTGATGTACGTGATCTATACGTCCGGGTCAACCGGCATGCCCAAGGGCATCGGCGTGAGCTGGCGCACCATGCACAACGTCGTGCGCTTCGATCTGCACCGCCAGCGCACATGGGAAGTGGCACCACAGTCCTGTCTGCAGCTCGCCTCGCAGGGCTTCGACGTGTCGCTTCAAGAAATCTTCGTCACTCTCCTGAATGGCGGTCGGCTTGTCTTGGTCGAGGAGGACGCACGGCACGACACCGACCGGTTGCTGGAATTGCTGGCAGGGAAGCATGCCGAGCGTATGTATCTCTCCCCCACGCAGCTCGACCAGTTGGCGATCTCATGGAGCGACCAGCGGACAGAGATGGCCTTGTCGCATGTCAGCGTCGGCGGTGAGCCTCTGCGTCTCGGGACGGAGACCGTCGAGCTGCTGTCGGGCTTGGACGGGGTGGTGGTCGAGAACCAGTACGGTCCCTCGGAGACACACCACGCGACATCGGCGTTCCTGACCGGTGATCCACGGACATGGCCCGTCTCACCATCCATCGGACGGGCGATACCAGGCGTGCGGACCTACCTCCTCGACGACCGCCTCAACCTCGTACCCCCCGGAGTGCGGGGCGAGTTGTACATCGCCGGCGAAGGCGTGGCCCGGGGATATGTCAACAAGCCAGGCCTCACAGCGGAACGCTTCGTCGCCAACCCGTTCGGGTCCGGAGAACGGATGTACCGCACCGGCGACATGGCACGCTGGACCGCCGACGGCATGCTGGAATTCCTCGGACGCACCGACGACCAAGTCAAAATCCGGGGATTCCGCATCGAACCCAGCGAAATCGAGAACGCCCTCACCGCCCACACCTCAGTATCCCGGGCAGCCGTAGTCGTACGCGAAGACCGGCCGAGGGAACGGCGGCTGGTCGCCTACGTCGTCCCCGCGACCCAGGACGGCATTGACCTGGCCGTACTGCGCGGCCACCTGAGCCGGCTTCTGCCCGACTACATGGTCCCCACCACTTGTGTCCTGATCGACAAGCTGCCGATCAACGCAAACGGCAAGGTGGATGTGCGCGCGTTGCCACGCCCACGTCCGGACGAGACGGGACAACAGCTTCCGCGGACGCTGCGTGAGAGCCTGCTGTGCGAGATGTTCGCCGAGGTGCTCGACGTCTCTGAAGTGGGCGTCCACCACAGCTTCTTCGACCTGGGCGGGCACTCGCTCCTCGCTCCGAGGCTGATCAGCCGGATCCGGTCCGCGCTCGGCGTGGAGCTGCCGATCCGGCGGCTGTTCGACGCCCCCACGGTCGCGGGCCTTGCCGCCGCGCTGGCTGAGCACGGAAAGGGGCAGAGCGCCACGAGCGGCTTGGGAACGCTGTTTCCGCTGCGCACTGCCGGAACCGGCGAACCGCTCTTCTGCATCCACCCCGCAGCTGGCATCAGCTGGTGCTACGCCGGGTTGCCGCGGTTGATCGGTCGGGGCACCCCCGTATACGGGCTGCAGGACCCCGGACTCTTCGATGCCGCTCAACTGCCCGCCTGTATCGAGGACATGGCGGCGCATTACATTGGTCGGATCCGCGAGGTGCAGCCGCACGGGCCTTACTACCTGCTCGGCTGGTCTTTCGGCGGGCTTGTTGCCCATGAGGCCGCGGTGCAGTTGCAGCGGCAGGGTGAGGACATCGGGCTGCTGTGCGTCCTCGACGGCTATCCGGCGGAAGGAACGCCGAACAGCGGACGATTCGCGCTGAACTCCTCCGGGAACCCGGACGACCGGACTGGTGAACTGCGGCGATACGCCGGGGTTTCGGTGGAACTCGACAAGGAGGAGACCGCTGCCGTCCACCGATCCATGGTCAACAACGTCCGCCTCATGGAGAAGTTCGAGCCGAAGCTGTTCCAGGGCAACCTTACCTTCGTCACCGCGACACAGGGGCGCGACGAGGATGCACCTGTGTGGGAGAGCTGGCTGCCCTTTGTGACCGGCACGGTTACGGACCACCCGGTGGATTGCGCGCACCTCGGCATGATGCGCCCGGAGCCCCTAGCCGCCATCGCATCGATCCTCCTGAAAGACGCCCGACTCCGCGACAGGAAGTAGGAGACACCATGATTCCTCTGTCGTACGCCCAACGAAGGCTGTGGTTTCTCTACCAGCTGGAGGGCCCCCGGCCCAGCTACAACGCTCCACTGGTGCTCCGGCTCGCTGGAACCCTGGACTGTGCGGCGCTGGCCTCGGCCATCTCGGACGTCGTCGCGCGACATGAGAGTCTGCGGACGGTTTTTCCCGACACGGATGGGGAACCCTGTCAGCACATTCTCGGCATTGACGAGGCGCGGCCCGAGCTGCGTTTTCGCGACGTTGTGTCAGCGGACGTCGAGGCGGTGCTCGAGCAGGAAGTGCTGTACGCCTTCGACCTGGCCCATGAGGCCCCCATAAGGGCAACGCTCTTGCGACACGGGCCGCAGGAACACGTCCTGCTGCTGCTGATGCACCACATCGCCACTGACGGCTGGTCCAACATCCCACTCGCCAGGGACCTGTCCCAGGCGTATACGGCCCGTCTCGATGGGGCCGCTCCGGAGTGGGAAGCTCTGCCTGTGCAGTACGCCGACTACGCGCTCTGGCAACGGGAAGCCCTGGGCGACGAGGCCAACCCGGAAAGCGAGATGTCCGCTCATCTCGCATACTGGTGCGAGGAGTTGGAAGGCGCCCCCGAGTTGTTGACACTGCCCACCGACCGCCCGAGGCCGACGGTGCCGTCTGGCGACGGGCACCGCATCCCGTTCGGCTGGGACGAGGAGACACAGGCCGGCCTCGCCGCCCTTGCGCAGAACACGGGCACAACGGTCTTCATGGCGATACAGGCCGCGGTCGCCGCCTTGCTGACGAGGCTGGGATCGGGAACCGACATTCCCCTGGGTGCGGCGTTCGCCGGACGCACGGAGGAAGCCCTCCATCACCTCATCGGCTTCTTCACCAACACGGTGGTGCTGCGTACCGACACGTCAGGGAACCCGACTTTCCGGGAACTGGTGCTCAGAGTTCGAGAGACAAATCTGGCAGCGCACGCCCACCAGGAAATGCCGTTCGAACGGCTGGTCGAGGTCCTCAAGCCAGCTCGTTCCCTGAGTTATCACCCGCTGTTCCAGGTTCTGCTGACCTACCAGAACGATGCGGACCTAGAACTGACGTTTCCACGCATCGACGCCTCTGTACTCGAAATTGATCCCGGAGTTGCCCAGTTCGATCTGGCCCTCGACTTTTCGGGACAGCCGACGGCTGACGGAGGGACATCGCGGATGGAAGCGGGGCTGCACTACTCCAGCGACCTCTTCGACCGGAGGTCGGCCGAGGCCATGACGGATCGGCTGGTCCAGCTCCTTCGCTCCGCAGTCACCGACCCCGACCAGTCCATAGGGTCTATCGAGGTGCTCTCCCAGGAGGAACGGAACCGAATTCTATTCGAGTGGAATACCAACCAGCCGCAGCTGGACACACTGTGGAGCGGCCGGTGACAGCCGCCATCCGACCCCAGTGGCATAATTCCTCTTCCGCATCTGGTGAAGGCTCAGACATGGCCAGTCGCTGTTGGAATTTGACAGCCGGACAGCTCGGGTTCTGGTATGCCCAGAAACTTGATCCGGAGAGCCCGATCTACAACACCGGTATTTATCTGGAGATTCTCGGCGCCGTGGACGCTGATCTGTTCGAACGGGCACTGCGTCAGGCCATCGGCGAAGCGGAGGCATGTCATCTCCGCTTCGTTGAGTCGGACGACACTGTGATACAGCACGTTGCCGTCTCCAACGACTGGTCGCTTAATGTGCTAGATGTCAGCTCCGAAGCGGATCCAAGGGAATCCGCCGAATCCTGGATGTGGCAGGACATGCGGAGCCCGGTCGCGCCGCAGGAAGGCAGGCTCTTCACCCAGGCGTTGTTCAAGGTGGCCGCCGACCGCTATTTCTGGTACCAGCGGGCTCATCACGTCGCCGTGGACGGATACAGCAGCTTCATCATCGCCAAGCGGGTCGCCGAGATCTACACAGCGCTGCTGTGTGGAGAGCCCGGAGGGGAAGGTGCCCTGGGCCCGGTCGAGTCGCTGTTCGCCGCGGACTCCGCCTACCGGGACTCACCCGAGCGACGTGAGGACCGAAAGTTTTGGCTCGCAGCCCTCGCCGACCGAGCGGTCGGCGTGAGTCCAAGTGGACTGCGCCCCAGGAAAACACCACATACGTTCATTCGGCACACAGAAAACTGCGGGGATCTGGACGTCACGCAACTGCACGCGGCCGCCCGGCGTCTTCGGACGGACTTCTCCGAACTCGTGATCGCTGCCGTCGGCGTCTACGTCTACCGCGCTACCGGGGCGGAAGAGATCGCTTTGGGCCTCCGCGTCGACGGGCGGTCCGGAAGCCTGGAACGAGGTACACCGGGCATGCTGGCGAATATTCTCCCCGTTCGCCTATCCATCCGCCCCGAGATGTCGCTCGGAACATTGGCGGAGCAGGTGTCCCGTACCGTGCGCGCGGCGCTGCGCCACGGGCAGTATCGGTATGAGGACATGCGTCTGGATCAGAAACTGGCCGGCGGCGATCCGCTGTTCGGCCCGCTGATAGATCTGACGCCATTCGAGCGCGGTATACGCTTCGGCGGACTGGACACCATCGCCCATAATCTGGCAAACGGACCCTTCAACGATGTGTCGATTTCCGTGTACGACAGGTCTGCCGCCGACCGTCTGCAGATCGATTTCGATGCTAACCCTGATGTATACGACACGGAGTCCGCGGGGAAGCAGGCGAATCGCTTCCGGCGTGTGCTGGAGAGCATTGCCCGTGCGGAGCCGGACCAGCTCGTCGGGCATACGGACATCCTCAGCGAGGACGAGCGGCGGCAGTTGCTGGTCACATGGAACGACACCAGCCGCGAACTGCCGGAACCACTTTTGCCGGAACTCTTCGAAGCCCAGGCGGCCCGCACACCGGACGCCACCGCGGTCATCTTTGAAGATACCGAGATGACGTATTCCGAGCTGAACGCACGGGCGAACCAGCTGGCGCGGTACCTGATCGAGCGGGGGGTCGGCCCTGAGCAGTTCGTAGCCCTGGCCGTACCCCGATCGGCGGAGATGGTCACGGCTCTGGTCGCGGTCCTCAAATCAGGCGCCGCCTACCTTCCCATCGACCCTGCGTACCCAGCCGACCGCATCAGCTACATGCTCCACGACGCACGGCCGATAATGATTCTGACCGCCAGCCGCGTTTCCGCTGTGCTGGCCGACCCGGCTCCGAAGATCGCTCTGGATGAGCCGTCTGTCATCCACGCTCTGGCCGCATACCCCACCGCAGATCTGAACGACAGCGACCGTACCCAACGGTTGCTGCCCTCGCATTCGGCCTATGTCATCTACACATCCGGCTCCACGGGGCGCCCCAAAGGCGTCGTCATCCCGCACGAGGGGCTGCCGGACATGGCTGAGTCGACGAACGTTTGGTACAACGTCAAAAGAGACAGCCGCATGCTGCAGTTCTCGTCACTTAGCTTTGACAGCCATGTATCCGACCTGGCCTGTGCTCTGCTCTACGGGGCAACCGTCGTCGTCGCACCTCGAGAACGAGTCCTTCCGGGAGCACCGCTGGCCGAGCTGATCGCAGAGAAGAGGATCACCCACGTCGACCTACCACCTGCCTGCCTTGCCGTGATGCCGGAAGGCTCTCTGCCCGAGGGCGGCACCCTGGTCGTCGGAGGCGAGGCATGCTCTCCCCACCTCGTGGAGCGCTGGTCCCCAGGCCGACAGATGATCAACTGTTACGGGCCGACCGAAGCCACCGTGTGCGCAACCATGAGTGATCCGCTCTCCGGCTCCGGCGTTCCCCCGATCGGACGCCCGATCTTCAACAAGCGGGTCTACGTGCTGGACGGCAGCCTGCGCCTGGTACCGCCAGGAGCGATCGGCGAACTCTACATCTCGGGTACCGGATTGGCTCGCGGCTACCTAGGTCGGCCGAGTCTGACGGCGGAGCGGTTCGTCGCCGATCCCTTCGGCCGGGGGGGAGCGCGGATGTACCGGACAGGCGACCTGGTCCGCTGGCAGGCCGATGGTCAACTCGAGTACCTGGGCCGCACGGACGACCAGGTGAAAATTCGTGGATTCCGCATCGAACTGGGCGAGATCGAAGCGGTCCTGACCCGACACGCGGACATCGCGCAAGCCGCGGTGGTGGTGCGGGAGGACCGGCCGGGCGACAAGCGCCTGGCTGCCTACCTCGTCGCCGCAGCGGGCGCGGCACCGCAAGCAACCGATGTGCGTGCCCACCTGTCCGCAACCCTGCCCGATTACATGGTTCCGTCGGCGCTTGTGGTGATGGACGAGCTGCCGCTGATGCCTAACGGGAAGCTCGACCGGCGTGCTTTGCCAGCCCCGGACCTCACCGCCACGGCCGGGCGCGGGCCGCGCACCACGCAGGAGGAGATCCTGTGCGGCCTCTTCGCCGAGGTCCTGGGCGTCGAGCGGGTCGGGATCGACGACAGCTTCTTCGACCTGGGGGGGCATTCCCTCTTGGCGACACGTCTGGTCAGCCGGATCCGATCCTCTCTGGGTTCGGAGCTGGGAATGCGCGCCCTGTTCGAGGCGCCCAGTGTCGCAACTCTCGTGGGACGGCTGGGCAACGCCGGAAACAGGACTCGCCCGCCGCTTCGGCCCATGCCCCGGGCGAAAGAGACTCGGTGACCGAGTCGAGCGGCATCCGCACAGAAACGTCACATTCTTATTGCCGTCCCGGAAGGTATCTACACACCAAATTCAGCACGCGCCTTCGGCACAAGGCGGGTCGCGCGGAGCCTGTCAATGTGATCAAGGCAGGTAGATCGTTCTAACCTGTGCCGAAATCGTTTGATCGTCGGGTCTGGGATCGTCGGGTCTGTTGATTCCAAGCGTCCTCAGTGCGTTTCGGCGGCTCGGGGCCCGCGGAAATCTGGACCCACACCTCGGCATCCATAACATCGCCGCCCGCGCCTACTTCCCAACCTTCAGCATCAACTGTCCCGTACTGCACCGTCTTCGAAACCCCGTCATTCCACTAACTCGCCCTAGTGGCAGAGACTCTGGTCATCTCCGATGTCACGGGGTTGCCGATGAACGACGTGCGGGCCATGCTTGCCGCCCTAGACTCCGGGCCGGTACGCCTACTTGATCCCATTCGGAAATCCAGAGGGGAATCACCCATGCAGAAATCGCGCACCCCCGCACGGCGGACCGCCGGCGCGCTGACGGAGGCGCAAGACGTGCGCCAAGACCCTGGCGTCCAACCTCGCCCCTCCGGGCGGTGAGCTGGGGTGCGCCCTGCCCGGTCAGGGTATTGCTGAAGCAGTCCGCCTGGGGCAGAAGACTCGTCTTCGTGCGCGGGAACGGGGCACGGATCATCTCGGCCGACCTCGGCAACCCTGGTCGCCGGCATCCGCCGGTCACGCCGCCCGATCCCGTCGCAGCCACCGATCGCGTGCTGCCCCCGGAGGTTGTACGGACCATGGTATGGCTGCGGCTGCGTGCCCTGGCGTGGGACCTTCCGCAGCCCGCGGCCGAAACCTGGCACGCCTTCGCCCGGCAGTGGAACGGGGGCTACACCCCTGTCGTGCCCCTGCTGGTTGGCCGGAACGCCACGCCCCTGGTCCACGCCGCCTGGAGCTGTGCTGGCCACGGGCTGGCTTGGCGGCGGATGCCGGGCGGCTGGCAGCGGATGCCGGCCGCCCAGGCACTGCGCCGGCTGCGACTCGATCCAGTGCCCTGGGACAACGGGTTCGTCCGCGAGTTCGTGCGTGGTGACGAGGCGGCACTCGCCTTCGCCCTTCATCTCCATCTGAGCCTGCGGTCCCTGACTGATGTGGTGGCGGCCTGCGCCGTGCGGCTGCGGCCGCTACTGACGCGAGCCCCGGGCCCGGGGTCCCGGGAGATGTCCGCCGAGGACCGGCTGCGGGAGCCGTACGTGCTGTGGGCCGCGCACCGGGAGTTGTGTGCGCTGAGGGACGAGGTGGCCAGGCAGGGCGACCTGGTGGCGGGCGAGGCAGAGCGCCGTACGGGACGCCCCCTGGGCACTGAGGGCGCCGCCGGGCCGGCGCGGGTGGCCCTGTGGGCGTCTGAGCAGCAGGTGCGCGGGGCGCGAATGCTGGCGTTCTTCGCCCAGGAGCAACTGCGACTCGCCCTGCGTGCGGAGGATCGCGACGACGGCGCCGCCCGCGGGCGACCGGGCAGGGACCGGAGGGCGGACGAGGCGGTGGTCGCCGAGCTGGCCGTCCGACTGACCGCCCTCCAGCCGACGTGGCGGGGGTCTGTGGGAGAGTGCGCCGCCGCCCCCCAGCGCGCCATGGAGGCGCTCGACGACGCCTGGCGGATCGCAAGGGGCGTGTGCGCGGTGCTCACCGGGGAGGCGGACGGCGGGCGGGAGCGGGAACGGGGCCTGTTCGTGGAACCTGGCGAGCCGGAGGGCTGACGCCCGGCCCCGGCTCTGGTTAAACAGGGAAACCCCCCCGGGGAAAGGGACTACCACCCGCGCGCCGGAGCGACTTCGTCGGTCCGCGCGCGGCGGTCACACTACCTCGACATGCCAGTTGCGCATGTTCAGTTCGGCAACGAGCACGGGTGCGCCCGTGGCGGAGACGGTGAGGGACATCCGCGCTGTGCCCCGGTGGGCGGAGCGTTCGATGGCGACGTCATCGACAGCGACGCCGGCCGCCGCGAGGTCACCGAAGAGCTGGGCGTACTGCTTGGGTTCGTCATCCACCACCACCTCCACGGTAGCGAGGGCGGCGGCGGGCACGCCGTACTTGCCGGGTACGGTGACCTGCCCCTCGGCGCCCTTGCGCAGCAGTGCGAGCAGCGGGGCCGTCGTGGGGGCGTCCCGTGCGCGGAGTACGGCGGCGGCGCCGATGGCGTCCTCGGCAAACGCCTCCAGCACGTCCGCCACCGCCGGGGCGTTGGTGGACAGCAGGTCCGTCCAGAGTTCGGGGCTGGCCGCGGCGCCTCTGGTGACGTCCCGGAGTTCCTGGCCAGCCAGCCGGAGGACGGAGGCGCCGGTGTCGCGCAGCCGCCCGGCCAGCAGGCTGGCGAGGAAGTGGGGGGCATGGGAGACGAGGGCCATGGCGCGGTCGTGCCGCTGCGCGTCTAGGAAGACGGGGGTCGCGCCGCACAGCGCCACCATGGCGAGCACGGTGTTGAGGGCCGTTGTGGCGGTGTGCTCGGTGGGCACCAGCACCCAGGGACGGCCCTCGAAGAGGTCGGCCTTGGCGGCGAGCGGCCCTTGGCGGCCGTCGCCCGCCAAGGGGTGGCCACCCACGACCGAGGTCGGTTCGCAGCCGAGCGCCTCGCACTCGCGTTCCACAAGCGCTTTCACCCCGGCGACATCGGTGTAGCACTGGGCAGCGTCCTCCCGCTGGAGGGCCACCAGTGCGGTGGCCACCGTGGCGGGCGGCACCGCCAGGACCGCGAGGTCGACGGGTCCCGGCGGCGCGGCCGTGGTGCCCGCGCCTACCCGTTCGGCTGTCCGTGCCGCGCCGTGGTCGGTGTCCCGCAGATACGTGGCGACCCCGCGGGCGCGCAGGGCCATCGCGATCGACGTTCCGATGGCGCCGGTGCCCACTATGAGCGCGGAGCGCATGGACTCTCCCCGTCGTACTGGGTCACGGCTAGCCCCGCGGGACCAGGTCGTAGAAGCACATGCGAGGGCCGGCGGTGGCCCGGGTCAGTACGCGGCGGCAGGTGAGCTTGGACCGCTCGAAGACGTCGGCCCAGTCCGACCTGTCGACGGGGAACCCCTGGTCGGTGAGGACGTGCATGAGGAAGAAGTCGGAGTCGTTCTCCCGGTCGTCGTAGTACGGCTCGGGCTCGCCGATCAGCAGCATCTTCTTGCCAGTGAGGACTTCGGCGTAGGCGTCGAGGATTTCCACGACGGCCTGGTCGCCGTCCCGGAAGTGCTCGTGCAGGACGCCGATGCCGCTGATGACCTCGACACCGCCGCACACGTCCGGCCAGTCGGTGGGGGCGAACGCGTCGCCGACCACGAACTGGAGTCGGTCCTCCAGCCCGTGCCGGCGCGCTTGTTCCCGGGCGACCTCGACCGCAGCGGGCGCAATGTCCAGACCGACGCCGGTGACGTCGGGGTCGTTGAGGCAGACATCGATCAGCAGCTGGCCCGCCCCGCATCCGAGGTCCAGGATGCGCTTGGCCCCGCGACCGGCCATGGCCTCCTGGATGATGGGGGTGTAGTACTTCGCGAAGACGGTGCCGCAGTGCCGGCTGAGTGGGCCGTTGCTGCGCTGCACATCGGTGCCGTACACCGCCTTGCTGGTGATCAGGTCGCCCATCCGTTGGGTGACCGGGCCGTAGGCCTCCACGTAGAAGCCGAGCCGGGCGAGGGAGATCTCCGAGGTGAGCAGCTCGCCCTTGTAGGTGAGGGTGTACGCGCCCTGCCACTCCTCCAGCAGTCCACGCGCTACCAGATAGCGCAGTACATTGGCTGCTATGCGCTCGTTCATGCCGTCCAACAGGCCGGTTGCGGCGCTGTTGCGGCCGTCGCGCAGCCGTTCGAGGAGTCCAGTGTCGGCCAGGGCGTGGATGGCATGGCACAGATGCATGGCGCTGATGAGGTCGGGCATGGTGGACATCTGGAACTGCTGCCAGGTGTGGATCAGTTCCTCGTCCCGCAGCTGCGCCACCTCTGCCCGCGCAGACTGCGAGTAGCCTGTGAGGATTTCCATGAAGTACGTCTCTCCATCGTCAGGCGGCGCTGTCGAGCACCGCTGCGATCCAGTCGGTCAGACTCTTGTTGCTCTGCTGCGCGGCTCTTTCCCACCGCCTGATGCGGTTCTCCGCCAACCGGAGGCTGAGCTGTATCTCGCCCGTCGAGCTGGTGATCTCGTCGGGGGCGGTGCTCGCCTTGATCTGCCTGCGCAGCTCGTTGCGCGACCATGCGAACCGCACCGCGAAGTCCAGCCAGTGGTGCTGCTGGTCCTCGGGCAGGCCGGCGACCTCCATGTGGTGCTGGAAGGTCAGCTTCTCTCGTCGGCGGGCGGGGGCGAACTTGCGTGCCACCCACGCGTAGTTGCGCAGTGTCTGATAGTCGAGCAGTGTCTCGTTCATAGCCCGCTTGTACCGGTCGTGATACTGCTGCTGACCGAATACGAGCCAGTCTCCGATCCACCACGCGGAGGAGTCGGATATCGAGAGAATACGTTCTCCGATACGGCGCCACTCATCCAAGGGCAGATCGTCCGGAAGTCGCAGACGAGTTCGCTCCATCGATATCGAGGAATCGACGGTGAGGGTTTCGGAGGGGATCCCCGCAGGAATCTGCGGGCCACGGCGGCGCGATTCCTTGGAGGGAATTTTCAGGAGATCGTTGGCCATGAATTCAACTCCCTTGGACTCTCTGGCAGAAGCATAGCCCGATCCTCGGCCGCCGCGCGGGCGAGGACGACCGACAGCTTATTAAGCGAGGTTTGGGGGCACCGGTTCACGGCCCCCAGCCCGAGTCCGTGACATCGAATTCCGCGGGCTCGCTAATCGTGGTGACCGACGCCGTCGCGTACGACGGCGATATGGGCACAAGATTTGCCGAGATGGCCCCGACCGTCGCGAGCAGCGCTTTTCCGAAAAGTTTCAAGATGAAGCTCTTTCGTTCGGGTTCGATTCCTTTCTCCGACGCCCATGCTGCCCTCCGTCGGTATCCGCTCGCGAGAGCCGTACCGCTGCACGAAGGTAAGGTGCAACATTGTGAACGACTATCAACTATGCCCGAATCCGAACACATGCGATATGTCCCTTGGTTCGCCGATATGCTCGACGGCACTGCGTCACTACGAAAGAGTGCTGCAGGAGGGTGAGATTCCGGCCGAGTCCGTCCCCCCCTGCCTGACGACGCTCGGCCTCGTACGCACCGGTCATGACGATCCCGCCACCGTGGAACCGGTTCCCCCGCATGCCGCGGCCTTCGCAGTGTTCCAGCCCCTCCAGGAGGAGCTGGCTGCCCAGCGCAGAAGGCAGAGAGTCCTCATGGCGGCCTTCTCCTTGGTGGAGGAGGTCTACCTGGACGCACGACGCGACGAGCAGCCGCAGTTAACGCTGCTGCGCGGCGCGGCCGACATCAACAACGCGCTCGAGGCCGCGGTGGACGCGTGTCAGGAGGAACTGCTCACCGCGCAACCCGGAGGCGGCCGGAGCACCGACGACCTTGCCCTCGCGCTGGAGCGCGACATGCGGCGGCTCGCCCGTGGCCGGCGGCAGCAGACGCTGTATCAACACACGGTGCGCCACCATCAGCCGACACTGGCCTACATCAGCCAGATCGCCCGGGCCGGCGCCGAAGTGCGCACGCTGGCCGAGGTGTTCGACCGGCTCATCATCTGCGACCGCACGGTGGCGTTCATCCCGGTGTCCGACGACCGCGGTACCGCCGCGCTCGAGGTACGGCATCCGGCCGTGGTCCGCTTCCTGGCCCGCTCCTTCGACCGAGACTGGACGCGCAGCATCCCGGTGGAGGACCCCGACTCGGGGCTGCGACCGCGAGTCGTGGTGTCGGACATCCAGCGCACGATCCTCCACGCCGTCGTCTCCGGGGAGACCGACGAGTCCATCGCACGGCGGCTCGGGATGAGCCGCCGCAGCGTCGCGGAGCATGTACGCAAGGTGTCGGAGCAGCTCGGCAGCGGCAGCCGTGCGCAGCTCGGGTACCTGCTGGCAACCTCGGATTTTCCCCTCGACGCCCCCGGCGGTGGTATGGCTGCCTCCTGAGGGGTGCCGACGGCCCAGGTCCGGTGGCGAGTGGGTGCCTGTTGAGTCGGCGCGGAGCGCGGTGCCGGTGTGGAAGTGCAGGTCGAAACGGGGGTGCGCGAGCAGCCACTCGTGCACCACCGGTGCCTTGTGCGCGGAGAGGTTGTCGCAGATCACGTGGACCGCCAGGCCGGGCCCGGTCTGGCGGTCGATCTCGTCGAGGAAGTCCCGGAAACAGCAGACCGCAGACCACCTGTGACTGTCACCGGCGGAGCCGTGATCTGAAACAGAACACGACTCACGTGGCGAGACCAGACCTCAAGACCAGCTCACTAGGTGTATTGCCCGGTGAGGTTCACCACGACACGCTGGCCCAGGATTGGGGAGGCTACCGAGGAGCCCGCTGGGTGTTCTCGACAGGCGAGTCGATCAGCTCTCGTGACTATCTCCGTGCTCAGCGGGTTCGTGACGCCCTCGCCCTTGAGATCCAGTCGCTGTTGAGCGGGTCGACCTACTGATCACTCCAACCTGTCACCTCGGCGCACCGCCCCTCGACGGATGCACCCGCTGGACCCGTCGACGTACCTGGGTTCGCACACCACAGCCTGGAGTGTCACTGGCCACCCTGTAGCCGTAGCGGGCCGGGCAGTGCAGGAGCGGGCGGAGGTTCCGAAACCCCCGGCGGACTCGGGCCGGGGTGAGTCGGCCGGGCTCGGCGGGCTTCTCCCACGGCCGCCGCAAGTCGGCGGCGCTTCGAGCAGAAGGCGGATCTGGGTATGGGCGGCGATGATCAGCCAGGTCCAGCGCTCGCCGGCCTTGGGGGTTCGCAGCTTCGGGCGGGTCCGCCCGAGAGTCTGTTTCATCAGCCGGAAGGTGTGCTCCAGGTCGAAGCGCCTCAGGAATGCCTGCCAGCGCACGTCGACGTCCTCGCAGTTCAGGCCGGTGGCGGACGACCACAGCCAGAGCGGCAGCGGGTCTCCTCCACCGGGTAGCCGGTCGACCTGGAGGTGGATCAGTGTGCCCTCGATGATGGGGAGTTCGCCGGTGTGGTCGATCCAGGCGGAGCGGGTGGTCAGACGCGGGTGGATACGGTCCCAGGCCATCGCGCGGGTGGTGCCGTATCGGTCGGTGACCTGCGTCGTGGCCGCGTCCGGCTCGCCCCAGGTGTCCGGCTTGGCGAAGCGGAACTCCTTGCCGTGCTTCGGCGGTCGCCCGCCCTGGGGGTAGGCCAGGGCGTACTCCTTGAGCGAGGGCGTCGGCCGTCGCATGACGCGGTCGGAGCGCATCCGTCCCAGCACCTCGACCGGGAGGCCGTCGAGGAGGTGGGCTATGCGTGGGGCTTCGTAGCCGGCGTCGAAGACGATGAGGATGTCGCGGTCACCGACGTGCCAGCGGCCCATCGCGATCAGGTCGGTGACCACCCGGCGGAGCTGGGAGGCAGTGGCCTCGGCGACGTCGCCCTCGGGTCCGAGGCGGACGGCATACAGGAGCTGGCACCAGGACGTCCGGCCCGATTCGAGGGCGGCGACGAACGAGTACGGCCAGCCGGGGATGAACTGGTCCGAGGACCGTCCGCTGCGGCCGTAGACGTGGCAGAACAGGCGATCCGCGCTGGTCGGCGCGTCGGGGCGGAGCCAGTTGCTGACGTCGACGGCCAGGACCAGGCGCCGTCGGCGGCCCGCGGCATCGGCAGACCGGCCAGCACCTGCCGCAACCGGGGTACGTCCACGTTCCCGTGGTTCAGCGCCTCGTACATCGCGCCGTGCCCACGCCGGTGCTCGGCCACCAGCGTCAGTTCCACCGGCGAGGTCACCGGGCCGTCCGCGCACAGCAACGCGTCCACGAGCTCGAACAGCTCGTCCCCGCGCACGGTCAGGCAGTCGAATAGTTCCTCCCGGAAGCGTGATGCTTGCGCGAACGCTTCCCCGGGGACCGGCGTCAGGCAGCAGACTCACCTTCACGGCCTTCGTCTCGATCGGTGCACCTTGGTCGGAGCACATGATCAGACGAAGGCCGCCCCAGTGCCGCGAATGCCCAGCTGGGCTACCCAGTTCGATACGCCGTTCGAAGTCAGTCAGGCAGCGCCACGGTGAGATCCACCTCGACGAGCTGTCCCGGAAAGCCCAGCTGGGCGACGCCCAAGAGCGTGCTGGCGGTGGTGAACGCCGGACCCAGGGCAGACTCGGTGAGCCGAAGCCATGCGGCTCCGAGAATGTCCCTCTCATCGCTCCGCACGTAGATCACTGACCGCACCACATGTTCAGGCTGGGCACTCACCGCTGCCAGGGCAGTGAGCGCGTTCGCGACAACCTGGTCGACCTGCGTCTCGAGGGAACCGGAACCGACGAGGCCACCATTCCGACCAAGCGGGCACTGCCCCGCCAGATAGGCGGTACGGCCTGCCTCCACCACGGTGATGTGGTGGTAGCCGGGTGTCTCATGCAGCTGCTCGGGGTTGATGCGGGTGATCTTCTCAGTCATGTCAGCGAGTCTGACCAGCGTGGTGCCAGCACGCACCGCAATTTCCCCACCGGCAAGTACTCCGCAGCGACGTGAGGTTAAAGAACAAGCTTAGACGGTGTCCTATGTGGTGATCGGTCGTTGGGCTGTTCATGGGGCAGGGGACGTGGGGTTGGATTGTTCCGGACGGCTTGTGGGAGCTCGCCAGGCCGTTGATTCCGGAGGACCGGGTGCGGCCACAGGGCGGTGGGACACCGAACACGCCTGATGAGACGCTGTTCGCGGCGATCATCTACGTGCTGGTCAGCGGCTGCGCCTGGCGGGCCCTTCCGCCGTGCTTTGGTATATCGAAGTCGACGGCCCACCGCCGGTCCATGATCTGGTCGCGGGCAGGGGTCTGGGGCCGGCTCCACGAAGCCGGCCTGCACCAACTCGACGACGCGGGCCTCATCGACGTCTCCCGCGTCGTCCTCGACTCCGCTCACGTACGCGCTGAAAAGGGGGCGAACACACAGGTCCGAGCCCCGTGGACCGGGGTAAGCCGGGATCCAAGATGCACGTCCTGTCGGACGCGAACGGACTGCCCCTGGTCGTCGGTGTCTCCGCCGCCAACGTCCACGACAGCGAAGGCCTGAAGCCCATGGTGGAGGGTCACCAAACGAGACACGACCCCCATCGAGGCCGTCACTTCAAGCCGCAGCGGCTGCATGCAGACAAGGCCTACGACATCCCTCACCTGCGGAAATGGTTACGAGGCAAGCGCATTGGCGTGCGCATCGCCCGCAAAGGCATCGAGTCCAGCGAACGGTTAGGGCGTCGTAGGTGGGTGATCGAGCGCACGATCTCGTGGCTGTCCGGCTCCCGCCGGCTCAGCCCCCCTACGAACGTCATCCTCGTAACTACCTGGCCTTCTCGGCCTCGCCGCCGCTCTGTGCTGCTACAAGCGACTCGTCCGCCTCACCACATAGGACACCGTCTAAGGACCCGCCCCAGCGCGCCCCGTCGGCCCCATATCCCGCGTTCGGTCTTGAGCAACTTAGGTCACGCCGTGGTATGTCAGCAGGGCGGTGTAGGCGCCTTCTGCGGCGCGACCGGAGACGGTGCCGGCAGGGGTATGGGAGAGGAAGGAGTGTGTAGTGCCGTCGTGTAGAACGCGTCCGCTGTGGAGGACGGTGACGTGGTCGGCTTCCTCGGCGAGGTCTGCGACGTCATGGGTGGACAGCAGTACCTGCACCTCTTCTGTGATGAGGTTGTTCAGGATGTCTCGGAAGACTCGGCGCTGGTGGGGGTCCATTCCTGCCGTTGGTTCGTCGAGCAGGAGTACGCGGGTGTCATGCACGAGAGCCGCAGCGACGCCGACTCGGCGCAGTTGGCCGCCGGAGAGCTGGTTGGTCCTGACGTCGGCCTTGTCCGCGAGCTTCACGCGGCTGAGGGCTCGGCGTGCTTGGTGCCAGGCCTCGTTGCGATTCATCCCCTTGAGCCAGCCGACGTAGGCGACGTACTCGCGTGCGGACAGGGATGGCATGGGGACGATGTCCTGTGGCATCCATGCCACGGCCTTGCGGAAGGCTTTGGTGCCTGCGGTTATGTCGTCAAGGGTGACAGTGCCCGAGCGGGGACGGATGACTGTCGCTGCGAGCTTGAGCATCGTTGACTTGCCCGCGCCGTTCGGACCGAGCAGAACCGTCAGTCCCTCGGGGAGGCGGTAGCTGAAGTCCTGGAGGATGGGAGGTTGTCGCCGCCGGTAGCCGTAGGTGCAGGAGACCATTTCCAAAGTCATGACATTTTCCTTGAGGTGTACAGCTGTACGAGGGTGCCGGTGAGCAACATCAGGACCGCGCCGGCGGCTGCGTGGAGGGCACCGACAGGCTCGGGGACGATGGTCCAGGCGTAGGGGTCGCCTGAGGGACGGAATCCGAGGAAGACCACCAGGATCAGCCACGCCACGGGGATCATCACCGCCTGCTGGCCCACGACGGCGCGGCCGCAGAGCATGAGGCCGGTGAGGAAGAGGGTGTTTCGGCCTGCGGTGCCGGCTTGTGGCGCATCGAGGACCAAGCCGGCTGCCACACTGGTGGCCACGGCTGCGCCCATGGTCGCGGTGACCAGGGTGGCGTCCAGGAGGGGCACGGGGCGCACTCCCGAGTTCTCAGCAGCAGCGCTCCGTGACTCAAGACAGAGCGTCAGTCCCGCGACCAAGGGGATGGGGGCGAAAAGGGAAAGGGCCACTTGGCTTCTGCCGGTGAACGACGGCAGGATGACGAACGCATTCTGAACGAGAAGTACAAGAAGTGCAAAAGACACAAGAGCGGCGGCCAAGACGGTGGGGACGCGGCGCGCCTTGAGCCACCACATCAGGGTTTCCCGGGATGGCACGCGCTGCTGAGGCTCTGCCGGAACCAGACCCCCTGTTTCTTCACGGGGAGCTCCAGCACACCTTGAACGATGTCACGCACCTGCTTCTCCGCGCGCGCTGTTTCTGGCGTCTGCATTTCCTGCGCCATGCGCTCGTTATAGGGCTTCACCTGGTCCGTGACTGTGGCTGCCCAGAGTAGCGCCGCGTGCCCGGTGACGGCGTCGGCCCGCTTACAGGGGAAGCGAACAGCGGCGGTGACCACCTGAAAACGCACATCGTCGCGCTGAGCTGCCGATGTCAGGCCGATGCGCCAAGTGTCCTTGGTGGACGGTCGGGCGAAGCGCCCGTCTGCGAGCCGGTCGGTAATGACCGAGGGCGTTTCCTTCACGCCGCTGCTGCGCAAGGCATCCAGAACGGATACCACTTCTTTCCGCACGGCGGCAAGATTGCTGGACGTGGCTTTCGGCATACATACCTTCGGCGCATTCCCCTGGCATTCCATCGGCGCCTGCCCGGTGGCCAAGGGCGGATTGTGGTCCCATTCGTGAGCGACGTTGTAGGCACTGACAGTGCAAATCCCTGAGACGGCGCAGGCCAACACCGCTCTGGCGGCCAAGCCTCTGAGAGGAAGCCACAACAAGGCGACGCCGATCGCAATACCGCCGCCGAAGAGGAGGGGCGCTACGAGCGAGGCCACGGCTGGCACCTCGCCGAAATCCAAATCCGCATACTGGCCGGAAACGTGGCGGAGCCAATAAGGCTGAGTCGCGCGAGAAAAGGCGACCAGTACCCACACAGTAATGGCCATGAGTGGCGCTGTGATCATCCGGGGAGCCCGGATACCGATACCAAAGCCGATAACTGCGTGTGCCACACACAAAACGAGCGCCATCACCGGAAGCCGCAAGCTGCCTGCTGTAGGCAAGGTTCCAGTCCGAACCAGCGAAAGGCTGGGGGGCAGCAGCAGCACCAGCCAGGAAAGCAGGATCACAGGCAGTAGGACATTGGCCGCCACGCGGAAACGCGAGCGCGCCGGGGCGAGCGCCCACACCCCGCTACTTGTGAGCCGCCCGCTCTCCCAGGAGGCCAGAGCGGCGGCTACGGCGTACGCGAGCGCATACAGGGTCATCAGCGGGGCAGCGACGAGCGCGGGAGCATAGCCGTGGAAGACCGCGAGCGGCGCGCTCTCACCTGCGAAGTAGTAGAACAGCGTCAGCAGCAACACAAATGGGGCCGCCCACCGCACACTACCGGAACGCAGGCTGGTGCTAAATCTCATCAGGACTCTTAAAGGTTCGGTGGAAAACCGCAGCGAGGGGCGGACCGTTCGGAACGCCCCTCACCAGTCAACCAAGAGGAAATACTAGTCGGCCTGGGTAGTGTCGACGTAAACCTTGCCGACATCAACGGTTGTGAATCCGGCCGAACTCTGTCCGCCGACCTTCATGAGCTGGAAGTAGACGCTGACGGTACTCGAAGGGAGCTCCGTCCACTCGCCATTACTCGTGCCGCCGTCGAAGCAAGCGGTGAATGACTTATTGTCGTAGGAATCGTCAGGCTGAAACGAGATATCCCGCCACATCTGAACATCGACACTCTCCGGAGCCGCGATGGTAGAACCAAGGTGGCAGTTCGTGAACTGCACCTGCGAGTAACTCTGGTCGTCCCAGCGTCGGGACTCGAATCCGGGAGCACCTCGACTAATACTGCTTGTCCAGTTCGCTTGAGCCGCAGGAGCGAGGGCAGCATCACGGCGGATGATATAGCGGCAATGATAGCGATCCGGGCTCTAGCCTTCACGGGATTTCTCTTTCCTGTTCCGGTCACGCATGGTGATACACGAAGAAGACAGGAAAGGTGTATGCGTTTATCAAGAGATTCAAGCATCAGGCCCCCCTGGGCGCATTTCGAAGACGCGGATGGTGTTCCTTCCCGACGCCTCGCCGGGAAGGAACATACAGGTGAACTTATCGTTAAGCAACGCCTGGAATGCTATCTGTCCCCGAGTAAGCAGTTTTGCCTATATATACAACTGGTATGCCGGAAAAGAGACGACTTCGACCTGAGCAGGAGGCCCGGGGCGCCCACTGGGGCGTACACCAAGGCCCGGTCGGACGGGAACCTCTCGCTCAGGTGACTTCACTGAGTGAGCGTTTGATTCTTCGTTGTCCGTTTCATTTGGGTCAGGTGTCACGCCACTTCGGGGCGCTTTCGCGGGTGAGGCGACGGGTTTCCTCACCCGCCTCCTCGCATCCCAACAGGACCCGAACAGAGCAAACTCCTGCATCCGTATACGATCTGGCACCTTGTCAGTCGACTCCGCCGACGCAACAACGGCCGCCCCATTACCCCGCAGCAGTTCGTCTTCGCACGTCAACGCACCCACGCGGCCGTCGCCTTCCTGACGTGGCTGACGGCACACGACCTCCCTCTGGAGACCTGTCAGCAGGCACGACCTCGACCGGTGGCTCACCGACGACTCCCCTCTCCTACCGCCAGACGGCCGGGCACTTCATCCGCTGGGCCCGCACCAACAAGCTCACCACCGTCCACGTCCCCCGCCGTCCGCTGGAGTGGCCCCCACTCAGCCACTCGACGACGAGCACCGCTGGAACGTCGCACGCCGGCTCCTGCACGACGACGCCCTCGAGTCCGAAGACCGCCTCGCAGGGCTGCTTCTCCTCCTCTATGCCCAAGGGGCCTCGGCGATTAGCCGCCTGACTATCGAGGACGTTGAGGTCGGCGCCCAGGAAGTACGTCTCCACCTCGGCGATGCCCAGGTTCAGTTGTCCGAGCCCGTCGCCGCACTGGCCCGCACCGTCGCCGCGAAACGCAAGTGCCACGCGACCATCGGCGCCCTGACCCAGTCTCCATGGCCCTTCCCAGGCGGCCAGCCGGACGCCCGACCAGCACCACACAGCTGACCCAGCGGCTGAACCAGCTCGGAATCCGACCCAACCAGGCCCGCAGCACCGCACTCTTCCAACTCGCCACCGAGATCCTCGCCCGCACCCTGGGCATCCACACCGACGTCGCACCGTCGCCTGGCAACGTCTCTCCGCAGGCGACTGGGCCCACTACGCCGCCGAAGTCAGCCGCCGAACCAAAGAAGCCTGATCACAGCGAACATGTCACACCCCCCTGACATGCTCCCTCTCATGCCGCACGAACGCGCCCTCGACCTTGTCCAGATCACCGACCCGCACGACGTCACCCCCGAACTCCGGCGAGCGCTGATCGACTGCTGGATTGCTGTCACCAACGCGGGCGGCGCCGCCGGATTCCCCTTCCCACCTGTCGATGATCACGACGTCGAGCCTGTCGCGGACAAGGTCGTCGGCCGACTCAACCCGCAGCAGAGTCGACTCCTCGTTGCCAAGGCTGGCGGTGCCCTCGCCGGATGGGTCATCCTCAACCGCGACCCCTACCGGCTGGTCGGGCACTGGGGCTCCGTTCACCACCTCCAGACCCACCCCGACTGGCGCGGACGAGGCATCGGCGCCACCCTCGTCCATGAGCTCCGGAAGATTGCCCGAGATGAGCTGGGGCTGGAACAGCTGCATCTCGCCGCCAGGGGAGGCGAAGGGCTGGAGGACTTCTACGGACGGCTCGGATGGCGCGAGATCGGTCGCTGGCCCGGGGCCCTCAGGCTCGCACCCGACGACACCCGCGACGAGGTCCTCATGATCCTCGCCCCACTCTGATCACAGAGGCATTCAGAACAGTTCCAATACCCGATGTCACACACCTGACCGTCGAGGACGCCCGCCGCACCCTGGAGGACGCGGGCTGGTTCACAGGGCGGGAGGTGCGACTGTGACCGTCACCGGCACAGCCCTGGTCCCGGACGTGCCAGGCTGCTGGAGAAGCTGCTGGCGGCCGTCCGGGGCGAATTTCGCACCGAGATCTACCACCCGGATCCCGATGACCCGGTCTTCGCCTCTCCTCAGAGCGCGGTCGCCGACTGCGATCGCGTGACCTGGCAGCAGGGGCTGTGCAACGGGCACGGCATCCGGTGGTGCTTCCGCGGCCGACCGCCCATGGAGGACTTCCTCGCCGCCCCTGGACGGCCCGTTCGCGACCGCGGCGAACTCGCTGCCTGCGCGGCTGACGGCTGCCGCTTCGGCGTCACCGCCCACAACAGCCTGGAGGCGGTGGCCTGCTTCAGCCGCTTCCTTGCACATGCCGGCATCGACCGGCTCGTTGATGTCGACCGTCCCCTGCTGGAGCGCCACCTGGCCTAGGTTGCGTCCCAGCCTGGCGAATGGGGCCTGAAGAAGACCCGTATTCAGGGGCTGTACCTGTCTTCCAGGCCATTCGGCAGCACCGCTGGGACGACACTCTGCCCGGCACCGCCGCCTACTTCCCCGCTGCCTCCGCCTCAGGTCTCACTTTGCCTGGCCGAGCACGTCATGACCCAAATCGAGTCCGCGGATATCTCGACCGCTGGACGGACCCAGCCAGCCGGCTGATCACGCTGATCCTGGTCCGGTACGGACTGCAGATCTCCAGCGCGCTCACGCTGGGCTTCGGCTGCCTCCTCCACGACGCCCAGGCGCCCCCTACCTGCGCTACTTCAACACCAAGTTGATCTCCGGAAAACCGCGCAGCCGCGCAAGCTCGTCATCCGCGAAACACACGGGTCGCCACCGAGAACCCCCCACCACAAACAGTCACATGCGGCGGCCTTTGTCGTATCGACGGCTTACCGCATTACATGGTGGACGACCCGGCCAATCCTCAAGACACTGCGCCAAGGGGGCATCCCGCCGTTGAGCGGCTCGGCGTCCGGCGCCGGTACGAGCGGCCGGACAACGGCGCTCCCGAGCGACATCGTCCTAGGTCCAGCGATATCCGTTGTTTTTGCGGTCAGTACTACGGCGACCCCGTCACTGGGGCTGGGTCAGGCGGCTGCGACGGCGCCGGTCAGCGTACTGATGGCCTTACTGAGGGTGTGCTGTTCGCCTTCTGGCAGCCATCGGGCGGCGTGGACCATGTGCAAGGCCGTGGTAACCCGCACTCGGTCGTCTTCTGTCCCGAGATCTGCGAGGTAGGCGGGCAGTATCAGGCTCAAGGCCTTGAAGTCACCTCGTTCGCAGAACTTGGTGAACAGAGCTGTCAGGAGACCGTCGGCGGGGCGTGGCTCGGCTGCCCCGGTGGAGCGCAGTCCTTCGGCGATTGCCAGGCGTGTCCAGTCGGCGTACTGCCCTGGCGGCACGTCATCGATGTGTGCGGCGGCCAGCTTGTAGTGCTCACGTGCCTTGCCAGGCTCGTCAAGACTCGCGTATGCCTTGGCCATGTTCACGTGCAGGGAGGCGTAGAAGCCCTTGACCCGGTCGTCGCCCACCAGGTCCGCACGGTTGAGGCACTCCTGATTCCAGTGCAGGGTCTGCTCGGGTGTCGGCTGGCGCCGCGCGAGGTAGTGGGCGGCGACACACGCCTCGTAGTCATCACCAGCGGTCTCCCACGCCTGCTCGAAGAGGCTGCGGGCGTCGGTGTCCCGGCATTCGGCCTCGGCCCGCATGCCCTGGGAGCACAGCCTGACAACGGGGTTGTTGGGGTCCATAATCTCGCTCTCTCAATCGATTGGGTGAAGCGTCATGCGTCAGTCGAGGTGTCGCGGACCGGCATGACCAAGGTGGTGAAACTGCCCTGGTCGGCGGAGCGGACGACCACGGGTTGCGCTGCCGACGAGATCTCAAGCAGGACGTCGGGGCCAACGCCGGAGTCGAGCGCCGGAACGAGCACTTCTGGGTCGAAGGCGATGCGCACAGGCACCCCTGTGCAGACGGCGGAAAGTCTGGATGTGACCGGTCCGCGGGACGCGAGGGTGAGCTGCTGCCCGTCGGTTTGCAGGGTGAGTGGCCCGTCGTTTCCGGCATCGGCGATGGCCGCGCGAAGAGCGGTCCGGTCAGTGATGATCCGGTGCCGAGCGGCCGGCAGGCTGTCCAGGATCATCCGGTAGTCGGGAAACGTCTCGTCGACGGTTGGGAGGTCACGTTCCGCACCATCGCTGTGAAACCGCACGGTCTGTTGCTCCACCTCGATGCTGATGTCCGGCAGGCGCATGGCCCAGGACGCGATGTCCTTCAGCTCCGTAACACCGACCAGGACGCGACACGGGGCGCCCTCGCAGGAGGAGGGCCGCAGCGCGCGGACCGCCAACCGGTAGCGGTCCGTGGCCACCAGCCGCACCTCCTGGCATTCGAGTTCGATCAGTACGCAGCCGAGTACGGGGAACTCCTCCCGCAGAGGAGCGGACGCCACTGCCGGGGTGACTTGGCGTACGGCGCTGGCCAGCTCTGCGCCGCCGAGCCGCACCGAGGTCCGGTGCGAACCCGAGAGATCGCGGAGGATCTCCTCGATTGCCGACTGGGCCGACGCCGCGGTCTCGCGCGCCCTTCTGGCGTGTCCTTCCAGAATGGTCCGGGCCTCCTCCTGGGTACCGTCGAGTACCACTGAGGCATCAGTCAGTGGCATCCCGGCTTCGCGGAGCCGCCGGACCAGGACCGCGCGAGGTTCCTGGCCCTGCGCGTAGTAGCGATACCCCGTCGCATCGTCTACGTAGGTAGGACGCAGCACGTCGCAGTCGTCGTAGAACCGCAGGGCGCTCGGCGCCAGTCCCACCCGGCGTGCAAAAGCGCCGATGCTCATCAGCGCGTCGGTGTCGTCCATGCATGCGATTGTCGGCTTTCAAGCAGCTTAGGTCAGAACGAGCCTCGGGCTCCGCCAGGCCAACGGCGCGGGTGTGGGTTGATGGTGCTGCGACCCCTCAGAAATGAGTAGTTCTGAGACTGTGTGGCGCCGCGGCCGACCGTGAAACGCCGGGTATGGCCACCCTCCCTGAATTCGAACGCGAATACTTGAGCCGCGGCGCGTTGCTGTACCGCACGGTGATCGAGATAAGGGACGGGCAGTGCGAGCTGCGGCAGTACCTCGACCCCGACGTCGCGGCGAAGGCCGAGCAAGGCGCCACCCAGGCCGGACTGGATCCGGAGGCACCCCGGGCCGTTGTGGACGCTGCCGTGCTCACGGCCGCGATCAAGGCCAGGCGCCTGGATGCTCCCGTCAGCGGGTCTGAGACGGTGGAGCTGTCCACGACGATCGGAGAACTCGACGAGGAGATCGCCTCACTCGCCGCAGTCGGCCGTGCGTTCGCCGCCTCGCCTCTGGCGGCAGCGGCGGCCGCCCCCGACCCCCTACCAGTCGACGACCCAGTCCGCCTAGACGTACGGAGCCCCACATGCCGACGCCGCAGGAACCACACGCCCTCGACGAGGAGTTCTTCGCAGATCCTCATGCCTCATACGCCAGCCTGCGCCAAGCGGGTTCCGTCCATCGGGCCGTGTCGCCCGACGGTGCCCCGCTGGTGCTGGTCACCGGCTACAGCGATGTGCGCGAGGCCGTCATGGATCCCCGGCTCTCGCTCTGCAAGCAGCACGCGAGCACCACGGGTCGGCACGGTGCATCCATGCCCCCCGAGCTGGATCGCCACCTGTTGAACACCGACCCGGCCGACCACGCGCGGCTGCGGCGCCTTGCCGCCACGGCGTTCACCGCGCGCCGCACCGAGCTGCTGCGCGAGGGCGTGCAGAGGACGACCGATCGCCTCCTGGACCAGATGGCGCAGCGCGGCCGCGGCGATGTCGTAGCCGATCTGGCCATGCCTTTGTCCATGGAGGTGATCAGCAATCTGCTGGGCGTCCCTGAGGATGACCGGCCCGACTTCCGCGCATGGACCAACACCCTCCAGAGCCCCAAGCCGGACAACGCACAGCAGTCGCAGCGGGCCATGCGGGAGATGCACGGGTTCCTCATCGCGCTCATCGCCGGCAAGCGGGCCGCGCCGACCGATGACCTGCTGTCAGCTCTGATCGCCGCACATGAGGACGAGGACCGGCTCAGTGCGGAGGAACTGGTCGCGATGGCCTTCCTGTTGCTCTTCGGCGGCTACCACAACACCGCCAGCCTCATCTCCACCACCGCGATGGCCCTGCTCACCCACCCGGACCACCTGACCGCGTTCCGGGACGGCGAGCTGCCCATCCGCGCGGTGACCGAGGAGGTATTGCGCTGGAACTCCCCCACCATGCTCGCCTGCCGCCGCTTCCCCACAGAGGGCATGGAGATAGGCGACGCGGCTCTGACCCCCGGCGAGCGGGTCTGGATGTCCTGGATCTCCGCGAACCGCGACCCGGAACGCTTCGCGCAGCCGGAGGTGTTCGACCCCCACCGCGAAGACAACGCGCATCTGGCCTTCGGCCACGGCGCCCACTACTGCCCCGGCGCCGCCCTTGCCCGCCTGGAGACCGATGTGGCCGTGACCTCGCTCGTACAGCGCTTCCCCGGCCTCTCGCTGAGCGGCGCTGCCCAAGACCTCCAATGGGTCGTCTCCCCGCGCACTCGCTGCCTGCAGGAACTACCAGTCTCCCTGTGACATCTGCTTCCAGTTCTCCTCGGGCTCGGTGGAACTGATGCGCCGTTGAACCTGGTGGCGCCGCGTGTAGTCGCCAAGAGTGCCAGCCGGCCGGCGACCAGTCGAGGCGAGCTGCCGATTGTGACTGAGCGTCGTAGTTGGCCGGTCCGGCCAAGTCCGCGCTCACCGCAAAGAGGACGTGGCGTCTGCTCACGTGGCGCGCAGCTATGGCGACGCGAGGCGAACCACGATGGCCGGCAGGTGACCTGCAGTTCTTCTTCGTTCGTGATGCACCTGAAGCGGCCGCTGCGGCAAGGCAGTGCGAGTTCCGTCCAAAGAGCAAGGGGCGTACTTGCGTTATGACTCCTCCTCGTCCGCCCGGCCCGTGCCCGCTTCCCCGGGCGTGTCCTGCTCTTCGGCGGGGAGGAGGAAGAGGTTCTTTGCCCTGAGCGAATCGGCCAGGAGCTGTGGGCCCGGCGGCGGGACGGGGACGGCGGCCATGCGGCGACGGCGCCGGTCTGCCTCAACGGCCGCGGTGGCCTGCCGGTGCAGAGCCCGGGCGTCTGCCGGTGACGGTCCTGGAGGCGGCGCCGGTGCGGGCCGGTCGAGGGCGGCGGCCTGGGCCCGGGCGAGTTCGCGGGCTCGGTCGGTCTTCTGCTGCCGGGTCATCTGGGTCGGCCAGGCGTCCACAGGCGTCTTGGCGGCCACTAAGCCGAGGAGCACTGGCAGCAGTTCGGCGTCGCTGCGGGGCTTGAGCCCGGCTTTGGCGGCCTGTCGCAGGACGTCTCCGACGTGGGCGTCGGAGAAGGCGGGCACCTCCTGGCCGGGCGGGAGCCCGTTCCACGGCAGGTCGTGCCAGGCTCCGTTCATCTCGATGAAGACCTGGCGGCAGTCCCGGGGGTCGCGGTGCACGGCCCACTTCCCCGGGTGCCGCCCACCCCGGCCCGACAGGCGGCCCCGGTGGGATTCGAGGACGGGGCTGTGGGCGCCGTACCAGAGGCCGCCGATCTTCACTCCGCGCCGGGTGTCGATCCGTACGAAGTGCACGGGCAGCAGCTCGTAGTAGAGCTCCGGCGGCGGGATCTCCAGGCAGATTCCGTCCCGCGCGGCTGCGGCGGCGAAGAGGGTGTTCGGGCTGTGCCGGCCGCCGGGATCCCAGGCGGGCGCGTACTGGTCGAGACGCCGGTTCTGCCAGACCTTCACGATCCACGTGGCCAGCAGGTGCTCCATCTCCGACAGCGTCCAGGTCGCGTCGCCCTCCGGGTCGGCGCCGCGGTCGGCGATGTCGATGCCGCGGTAGCCGAGGAGGAGCTCCAGCAGCAGCGACTGGATCCCGGCGAAGGCCCGCTCGCAGGCGGCCTTGTCCGGCGGCCGCATCGATCGGGCCGGCAGCAGATCGATCCCGAGTGTCGCTGCGGCCTGGACGAAGTGGTGGCTCTTGTAGACGGCGCCGTGGTCGCTGGTCACCGTCTCGGGAGCGAAGAACGGCAGCCCGGCGACCGGGCGCCCGGCCAGCTCGGCCACCAGCGCTGCTGGAGCGCCGGGGTAGGGCCATTCCGTCTCCGGGCCCCAGTCCGGACGCATCGGCAGCGGCAGCAGCACGTCCCGCAGCAGCATCGCCACCTCCACCGCCGACTCCGCCACCGGCGTGAGCCGGAACGCGACGATCGAGTGGGTGCAGGCGTCCAGCGCGATCGTCAGGTGCACCGTGATCGGCTCGGCGAAGACGTCGTCCAGCACCTTCACCGGCAGCGGCGTCGAATCGAGGACCACTACCTGCCCCGGCCTACTGACGTGCACCGTGGTCTCCGGCATCCAGGTCGCGGCGGCTGCGGCCGCCGAGCGGACGTAGCGCTGGCGGCCGCCGCCCGGCCCGAACCACTCCCGCCACACCTTGATCAAGGTCGTGTAGTGGGGAACGCGGACCTCCCGATCGGGAAAGCGCTCGCGTACGTACTGGTGGATCAGCCGTTCCTTCGACTTCATGCTCATCCGCGAGCGATGCAGCGATTCCGCGTGCACCGCCTCGATCGCCTCCTCCACCTCCGGCGTCACCGACGCGTGGCCGGACAGCCCACGTGTCCACCGGCCGTCAGCGAGGCCGGAAAGACCTTGCTCCGCGTGCTGCGCGGCCATGCGCCGAAGCGTTCGCTCGCTGATCGACTCCAGCCCCAGTTGCTTCGCCTCCTGCGGACCCAGCTCTCGAAGCTCCCGGACCTTCGCCAGGCGCCGTTCGGTCAACGTGGTCTGCGCGGGATCGAACGCGGGACGCGGCTCGTCCGGTCGGGCCCAGAACCGGCTGCCGCTCCTGTATCCGTCTCCATCTCCAGCAGGTGCTCCTCCCGGATCCGGGCCCGGGCGAGATCGTGCTCGGCGAGGTCCTCTGCCCGGCGCATCTGGCCGCCTTTTGCCATCCGCCTGTCCTCGGCAGGTAGATCCACGACTCGTCTCCCAGCGGCAGAGCAAGGTCCACGGTCAACCGCCGCGACCAGAGCAGGTGCAGCACGTAGGCCCGCGCGAGCGTCGGCCAGGAGGCGGCTGCCACGAGCTCGGCCAGTCGTCGCGGTTGTTCCGCGGTCAGCTCGAGGAGCTCCGGCAACAGTCCCAAGGGGTCGGACATCGCACGGCGCCGGGCGGCCAACGCTTCCAGCGCCGCCCAAGGCTGCGGCTGCCATCCCGCGCCACGGCGTACTGCCAACCGGCGGCACCCGCCGCCCGCTGGGCAGCGGCGAACTTCACGGCGTCGTCCGGCTTGATCAGATTCGCCGGCCGGACGTCGATCAGCAACGCAGTCCCCCGCGTCAGCGCCAGAAAGTCCGGCGTGTGCCGGCCGGGACGCCGGCACGTGGTGAACTGCAGGGTGAACGGCTGCGACAGCACTTCCGTCATGCCGCCCACGAAGTCGAGCGCCAGCAGCACACGCCGCTCGGCCAAACTCTCGAACCCGTGCAGTCACCCCGTTACCGACAAGTAGGCCAAACCTGGGCGATGCCGCTGGCCGGGCCGCCAGGCGAACGCGCGGGCAGGCCGCGAAGCCGACCACTCGAAGGCAGCGAGATCACGTACCGGGCTCACACCCGGGAAGCGGCGTTGTGGCCATTTGTGATCATGGTCGGTAGGAACTCCTCCTCCATGTTGCCGAAGACCTGGGCCTCCCCCGAGCCGTCGGGACAAAGATGGGCCACGACGCATGACTGCCCTACGGTTCCCTCCGCCCTGGAAGATGACTCCCGACTGGTCTTGGCGACCTCCTCCCGGAGCCGCGAAGGCTCCGGGACCGCTGCCAACAGACCCACGAGGGCCTCTCTTTGATCTTCGTGGACCGCAGGCGCCCACCCTGTCACGAGGCACCGAGGGTGGCGGACTCGCACACGGGTACAGATCAGCCTGTCGGCAGGAGTCGCCAGCGGAGATTCGTTCGGCTTCTCGAAGTTCGAGATCACATAGACGTAGGGCTTTGCGTCCTCGTACGTGATCATCGTGAACGTGTGATGCCTCATGCCCGGGGGGACTGCGCGCAACCAGGCGGATCCACCCTCGACCAGCCGGTCGGCAACCTCTTCCGGAGTGCGGTGACCGGGGCCATGGGTCAGCACCTCTGCCAGCCAGGCCGCTGTGTTGTGGTTATCGAACCTGGCCACACCGGTGTAGCAGACCAGCCCTGACCAGCCCATGTACTGCAGCACGACCTGTTTCTGGGAGGTCTTGCTCGCCGTTCCCCCCGGGCCGGTGAGACGGAAGTCGGAACTCTGCGCCATCAGCCAGCGGGATGCGACGGTGATGTTCAACGTCATTGCCCACGCCTCCGGATTCCAAGTTGCTGGTGAGGCCAGCGTGCACCCGTCGAAGTGGCTCAGCACGGCGGTGGCCCTTGTGACAGGGTGCGCGCCTCCGTGACACCTACCGCGCATCGGCACAGAGGCGCTCTCGCACCGAGGCGACTGCGGTGCCAGTCCCGGTGGCCAGGTTCCAACTATCGTGTCCCGGCTCACTTGCGGCCAAATTCGCCGCTAACACCGGCCAACTAGACCGCTAACCGGCCAACTACGGCGCTGAGTCACACCGATCGAGGTCACCGTGCCACGGCGTACCGACCGATGCGTGTTTGAATTCCGTTCGAGTACGGTGAGGGGGTGGGGAGGTGTCGACATGGATGAGCAGGACGAGCAGCCCTGGGCGCCGGTTCGCGGATCTTCCAACTGCGCTGCCCGGATGTGGATCCGGATCTGTACCGCCTGCTGCTGTACCTCGCGGGCGACGTCGCACCGGTAGTCCAGGCGCTGCCGCCCTCTGCCCTGATATCTGACCTCTCGGGCAGTGTGCGGTTCTTCGACCGTGATCCGGTGGAGCTTGCCCACATGATCCAGGCGAGGGCGCTGGCCTGTACGGCTTGCCCGTGATGATCGGAGTCGGTTCGAACTGGACGATCGCGGCGATAGAGTCCCAGGAGCCGCCGGGGTACGGGAAGGACCCGCTGGGCTTCAGCACCTAGCAGTACAACGCCTCACTCGCCCTGATCGAGGTCCCCGACGACAGCCCCTGATCCGCTGTTCGGCCAAGGGCTGATGACGCTCCTTGAAAGCGACCACCCCCTGCTCGGAGGTGACCCCACACCTGCTCAGTGGATCTCCCCACGCAACGGCACCTGATTTGCGGACGGGCGCCACAAGGGAGGAGCCGCCCGATTGCCAGCCAGGTCCAGGGAGGGGCGGACTGTCCAGGGTGGGCGAAGCTCAGCGCGTAGCGCCGCCGAAGGCGCCCTTGACCGGACGGCACGGCCCGCACACTCCACGAGCGGGCGGCCCCGGTCGACAACGCGCGGGGCGCTCGTTGAAGCTCCCCACTCCGTTGAGCGTCGGACCGAGTGGGGCGACGAGTAGCCCTGGCCGCTTTCAAAGATCCTCATCATGTTCACCGTCGCTCGGGACTTCCACCGCTTCGACCGGGAACTCCACGCCGACCTGGCCAATCCCTGGCTGATCCGGGCCCGGCAAGCCGCTCGGGCGCTGGGAGAAGCCCGCGGCTGGAGCCGCTGGATCACCAGCGACGTGAACCGAGCCCTGGTCATCGTGCTGTCCGGCTTCCGCGAGGGCGAGTCGATCCGATACTCCGAGCTCTTCCCGGCCCTACGAGTGCGTAGGCTTCCCGTGGTGCGGATCGCCGAAGTCCTGGAGCGCCTTGGCCTGTTCGTCGACGACCGCACCCTGCCGTCGACCGGTGGTTGGAACGAAAACTCGACGAAATGCCCCCGGGTACCCATCGCGCCGTCGAAGCCTGGGTTCGCACTCTCCTCGAGGGTGGCCCGCGGTCCGAGCCCCGTTCCCGGCATACGACATGGGTCTACCTCGGTGAGATCCAGTCGGTGCTGCTGGAGTGGTCCAGCCGCTACGACCACCTGCGAGAGGTCACCCGGGAGGACATCATCGCGGCCGGGGACGCTGTCACCGGCAAACAGCGCGAAAGCCGGATCGTCGCACTGCGGTCACTGTTCCGGCACACGAACCGACAGACCGGCGGCGTCCTCCAGACCCTCGTCCAGACGGACATCGACGAGGCCATCGCCACCGCCACCACCTCAGACCACCGGCTCATCATCGCCCTGGCCGCCGTCCACGCAGCAGGCGGAAGACGATCCGCACCATGCAGCTGAACGACGTCGACGTGGGCAACCGGCGCATCACCATCGGCGGCCACGTCCGCCCGCTCGACGACCTCACCCACCGAGCGGTCCTAGACTGGCTCGACCACCGCCGCAACCGTTGGCCGAACACGGCCAACCTCCACCTGCTGATCACCCAGAAGACCGCCGTCGAACTCGGCCCGGCCGGCAAGCTCTGGACCACCCGGGCCACCCGCAACCTCACCGCCACCCTCGAACGACACCGCGTCGACCGCCAACTCGAAGAGGCCCTCACCCACGGCGCCGACCCGCTCCACCTCGCTCTCGTCTTCGGCTTCGACGAAACGACCGCCATCCGGTACGCGGACTCCGCCCGGCAGCTTCTCCAAGCCGAGCTCGAAGCCGATCCGCGTGTTCGCCACGAACCCACGGGTCCACCCCCCGACAATGGCACCCGCAGACCCTCGGGTTCCCGCTGAAGAACCTTCAGTTTCCGCGAACTCGCGGGGATCACGGCCCTGTAGTCCTAGCTCGGACGCCCGGGAGCAAGTAACCCGCCAGTAGATTCAGTTCCGAACGGCGGGAATCCGGTCGCCCCGAGGAGCTCTCGGGGCCACCGGGTTCCCGGCCTACGCGATCTTCATCGCCATCGGTCAGTTCGACGGAGCGGCGGGCGCGACGTTCAGCGTCATCTCGCGCATCAACTCCTGTGCGCATCCGCACGGCTGTCGCAGGTAGACCGCGACGGTGTTGCCGAAGACATCCTCGTCGGAGGAGTCGACGTATCGGAAGCGGCGGCCTCCGCACGACTGGCAGGAGTGTGCCCAGTCGTCTACCGGGAGGAAGGGTTCGCCGGCGTGGACTCCGGCGGTGCAGCTGTCGTGTTCTGCGCGACCGCAGCCCCGGCAAAGTCCGCACACGATGTCTAGGAGGACGGGGCGGTCAAGTCGTTCGGCGCGCGCCATCGCCCGCTCACCCGACTTGCTGCCGCGACCGCCGCACACGGGGCACGGCTCGCTGTCGCCCAGGTCTAGTGCGGGGATGTCGAAGACATACATCTTCGGCTGCTGTTCTGAGGCGGACTTCGCGAGGGCTCGTACGGCGGCCTGGTGGCCCTCACCGGTCGTCTCGCGTTGCCGACGGGCTTCGCTCTTCCGAGCGTGATGCTTCACCACGGCTGTCCCAGCTTCCGGCGCACCTGTCCCGTGACCCTGCGCGCCTGTTCAGGGAAGCGCGTTAATGGAGGTCGCCTTGTTGATGCGGTGCACCTTCGGGCCGTTATAGCCGCACGGTCACGGGCCGTTCGACTGGGCCGCAGCCGCCGCAACGGAGCGGCTGGGAGGTCAATCATAGCGGCCGCCGGCCCCAGCTCCGTCGCTGGGAACATATGCCCGCCGGAAACGATCAGCACTTGCCGGTCGTCGTCTTCTTCGGCTGGCGGGGAACGGTCTTGGCCTTGTCGAGGTGCCCGTACACCGTGGAACGAGGCACGTTGCACATGTCGGCGATCTGCTGGACGGTCTTCTCCCGGGCGTCGTAGAGCTGCTGGGCGAGCTCGGCCTGGTGGGCATGAGCTTCGGCCGACGCCCGCCGACCCGGCCGCGGACCCGCGCGGAGGCGAGCCCGTCGTTCGTGTTCGCCACGATCAGCTCTCTCTGGAGCTCCGCGAGCACGCTGAGCGTCCCGAACATGGCCCGGCCCTCCATGGTGAAGGTGTCGATGCCCTGCTCGATGACGTGCAGCCCGATCCCGCGCACATTAGCTGCATGACGAGATCGAGCTTGGGGCGGGAGGCTTTCGCACCGCTGGCGACGTCGACGTGGATGTTGTCACGGTCGACGCCGTTGCGGAGAAGAGCGTCGATCTGATGATCGGGATTCTGGTCGGCCGTCGAAGTGCGGCAGTAGCACAGCCTGCCCTGCGGTCGGCTCCGGCGGTTCCTGCCGGTACCGCGTACTTCTCGGCACACGCCCGTCCCGGCGACTGCGCAGCGGGACGGGGATGGGAATGTCGTGGCGCGGGACCCGGTCAGCCAGGGGCGATACGGCTAAAGTGCTCCCAGGACCGGTACAGATCCGCTTGGGCCTGGTCCATCTCCAAGACGTGATCAAAGGACTGGCTGCCGACTATCAGCCGTCGGGGCGGGTCCGGCAGTGCGGCCAGCTCCATGATGACCGGGGCAGCGGTGTCCGGCTCCGGGGCGACGGAGTCGCCCCACATCGCCTCCATCTCGGTGCGCAGGGACTGATACTGCGCCAGGGGTTCGGTGGTCGTGGTGCCAGCGGTGAACAGGCCGGTGTTGTAGCCGCCCATCTGCACGATGGTGACCTTGACGCCGAACCCTTCGACCTCCATCGCCAGTGCCTCGCTGACCGAGTCCAGCGCGGCTTTGCCTGCGCCGTAGAAGCCGACGGTGGCCATGCCGCCGCCGCTGCCCATCGAGGTGACCTGGAGGAGCCGTCCCCCGCCTTGGGCGCGCAAGTGAGGAAGGACCGCCTGAGCCACCCACACAGCGCCGAAGAAGTTCACATCCATATGCGCGCGGATCTGTTCCTCCGTGGCTTCCTCCACCATGCCGTAGAGCATTCCGCCTGCGTTGCTGACGACAACGTCCAGTCTGCCGAACGCAGCTGCCGCCCGCTCCACCGCGTCGAACACGCCCTGACGGTCGGCGACATCCAACGAAAGCGGGACCAGGTGGCCGGGATACTTCTCGGTCAGTTCCTCCAGGGGCCCGACGTTGCGGGCAACAGCTACTACGCGGTCGCCGCCCGCCAAGGCGGTCTCGGCGAAAGCCCTGCCCAGGCCGCGGGATGCACCCGGTGATGAGCCAGACTCTTGCATTCGCCACGACGCCTCACCCTCAGTAAACGAAACGGTTCGTATCGATTCGTTTTGACGCTAGGGCATCGCTCCTGGTTCCATCAATACGGATCGTCTCGTTTAGTTTCAGGGTTAGGCTAAACGCATGTCCAACGAGAAGGGGCCGGACCACTCCCGGCGCAAGGAACGGTCCCGGCAGGCAATCCTCGCGGCTACCCGCGCCCTGGTCGCAGAGGATGCGTACGAGAAGGTCACTGTCGAAGCCATCGCTGCCCGTGCCGGCGTCGGCAAGCAGACGATCTATCGGCGGTGGCCGTCGAAGAGCGCGGTCGTCTTCGCCGCCCTTCTGGCTCTGAGTGAGGATACGGACGGGCAGTCGGTCGCGCTGCCGGACACAGGCGACCTCGAGACCGACCTCAAGCTCGTCATGCGTGCCACAGCGGAGGAGTTCGCCGACCCGTCCTTCGACAGGCTGATCCGGGCCCTCAACACCGAGATCGCCAACGATGCAGCACTGGCGGCCGAGTACCGGAAGAAGCTGGCCCAACCGCTGGAAGAAGCGAAGAAAGCACGCTTGCGCAGCGCCCAGGAAGTCGGCCAGCTCGACGCCGACGCCGACCTCGACCTGGTCCTCGAAGTGCTCTACGCCCCCCTCTTCCAGCGGTGGCTGCACCGCAGCGGTCCACTGACCGCCGCATACGCCGACTCACTTGTCGACGCGACCCTCAGAGCTTTCGGCCCCTGAACAGGAGTGAATCCACCCCGCAGAGCTCGGCCCGGTCGGCTCCTGACCCCTGAGCGCCCGTCATCAAGCGTTCCAGCCCGGAGACGTAGGTGGTGACTCCGGGACCGGACCGCTTTTGATCGCACGGGCCTGCGGCCCTCCGTCCTCGGCGTCGTCCGTCTCGTCATCCGAGTGCGGGTCGCGCAGTGGCCGCAGGCCCGGCGCCGGCGGGCGGGTGAAGGCGTAGCGGCCGAGGAAGTTGATGTGGTCGTACTGGAGTGGGGAGAGCCGGGCGAGGAGGTCGTCGGTGACGGGGAAGCCGTCTGCCGCGAGCTGCTTGACGGCGGCAACGATGTAAAGGCTGTTGAAGAGCACGACGGCGTTCAGGGCCAGGCCGAGCGCGCCGAGCTGGTCCTCCATGCCCTCGCGGTAGTGCTGGCGCAGTTCGCCGCGCTGCCCGAAGAATATCTTCCGGGCGAGGCGGTGGCGGGCCTCGGTGACGTTGAGCTGGGCACCGATCATCCGCCGGTATCCCTCGTCCGAGACGAACTGAAGCAGGTGCAGGGTCTTGAAGATCCGGCCGTAGTGGGCGAACGCGTCGCCGAGCCCGGTCGGCTTGCCGTCACGGGAGAGCATGCGGATCAGGTCGTGGCCCCGGACCTCGCCGAGGGCCAGGGAACCTGCCACACGGAGCATGTCGCCCCAGTGGGCGCGTATCCGGTCCAGGCGGATGGTGTGGTTCGAGACCAGCTAGGGACTGTCTCCAGTCGTGATCAACGGGCTTGCAAGAGGCTGCCGATCCAGATGGTCGCTGCGCGGAGGTGGAGTCCGGCGAGATAGGTCCTTCTTCTCGGGGATGACCGCCTTGATGCGGCGTTTGCGCAGGTGGGCGCGGTTGGCGCGGGAGGAGTACGCCTTGTCACCGGCCACAGCGGCGGGCCGGGTGCGGGGACGGCCGACGGGCAGACGGACCCGCACCTCCTTCAGGACGGGGATGAACTGGGGGCTGTCGGCGGCCTGCCCGGCGGTCAGGACAAGCGCCATCGGCCGGCAGCGCCGGTCGGCGGCCAGATGGATCTTGGAGGTCAGTCCGCCGCGGGACCGTCCGAGCCGGGCGGCCTTCAGCCGGGCCCGCCGTCTTCGCCGGATGCGACGCCGTTCGGCCCGGACCGGGTCAGCTTCGCCGTCTGGCCCGTTGTGTTCCTCGCACGCTCCCCCTTTTGCGTGGCCGCCTCCTCGAGTGCGGCCAGGGTCTCCTCGCTGACCCGCATGCCGGCCGCGTCGTGATGAGCCCGTGCCGTGGTGGAGTCCACGCTGACCAGGGACATGTCGATCTCGTCCCTGCGGGCGGCCTCGGCGATCAACCCTTCCAGCAGGGCCTGGAAGACACCCGCGTCCCGCCATCGCATGAAGCGGTTGTAGACCGTCTGCCAGGCACCGAACCGCTCGGGCATCTCCCGCCACTGGCTGCCGGTGCGGAACCGCCAGATCACCCCCTCGAACTGCTCACGCAGCCGCTCGGGGTACGGGCCGAACCTGCCGATCGGCAGGAACGGCTCGATGAACTTCCACTCTTCGTCGGTGAGTTGCGCACGCGTCACACCGTTGTCCTACCGGACCGGCACCCCGCTGGGACCCAAAATCCGATCTTGATCACGACTGAAGACAGGCCCTAGAGCGGCCCGTAGTCGGCCGCGGCGTTCGTGCGCCACAGCCGGGCGTCGGAGATGTCGGCGATCCTCGGTGAGAACTGGTAGCCGCAGATGGCGAACAGGCCGAAGACGATGTCAGAGTACGACGCGGTGTCGGTGATAACGGTCTCCGGCTTCGGGCCGCCGTCGCGGGCGTGGATGGCGTCCAGGATGAACAGCGAGTCGCGGAACGACCTCCCCGATCGCCGACCACGCGTCCACCACGGAGACCATCTCGCCTGACTCGGTCGCCGGAGGCGTCGTCATCAGCACGTCGACCGCCGCGGCGACCTTCCTCGCCGCCTTCCTCAGCTGCGGCAGGCCTTGAGCTTCGTCGTTACCCATCCGCTCGGCCCCTGCGTCGCGTCCTGGACGCCACCATCGAGGCCGCCCTGCGGCCGGGAAGGACCTCCTGATGCCACGCCAGATCAGCTACCGGTGGCGCCTGCGCGAGCTGATGGCTGCCCGCGGCATGTTCACCGTCGCGGAGCTCATGCCGCACCTGACCGAACGCGGCATCACGCTGTCCTCCTCCCAAGTCCACCGTCTGGTCTCCGGCACCCCGGAACGACTGTCCCTGCCGGTGCTGGCCACCCTCTGCGACATCCTCGACTGCACGCCCACCGACCTGATCACCACCTCGGCCCAGAACCTCCCGGCCCGCCGCGCGGCTGGAGAGGCGTGTGGGGGGATGCCACCCTTTCAGGCGGGACATCGCGCCCGCCCGAGGCCGATGCCCCCGGCGGGCTGCCGGGCGTCCGCAGGCGTCAGGTGGTGGTCCAGCCGCGGAGCTGGCGGCCGATCCGGGCGACGCCGAGCGTCCCGGAGGCGGTGTCGCGGACGAGCGCGACTGCGTCCTTGGGCGGGTAGTCGAGTCGGCGTCCGTTCAGGGCGAGGTAGGCCTCGCAGGCATGCCAGGCGAAGGCCTCGTTCGAGTGCTCCAGGCAGGGGAGCTTGGCCAGGGTCTGCAGGAGCGCGGCTGCCTTCAGGGGGAGGGAGCCGTAGACGTCGCGGTCCATGGCCCGGGCGTTGACCCGCGCGACCGCGGCGTACAGCGGCCCGAGGTCATCGACCTGGGGATCCCCCGGAAGCAGCTCGGCAGCATGCAGCAGGAACGTGAGGTGGAGCGGGTGCACCGGTTCGGGCTGGGTCACGCCGCATGACCCCGCTCGCCGTGCTCGAACTCGGAGAGCGCCTGCTGCTCGGCGGTCCGCTGCTCCGGGGTGGGGTCGATGCTGCTGGGCTCGGCGGCGAAGGCCGCGCCGCTGCGCGCCATCGAGTCCTTGAAGCCTTCGAGGAACCGCTGCTCGACGGCGGTGGCGCGGGCGTAGGCGGCCGAGAGGATGTACTCCTGCATGCTCACCCCCTCCTGCTGGGCGGCAGCGGCGATAGCGGCTCGCTGTTCGGGGTCGGGGAAGCGGAGATTCATGGCTTTCTGTTCCGGCATGGTACCTACGGTACCAGCGGTACCATCCGAGGTCTAGATGTAGGGGTGGCTCTTTGGCCCGGAACGGGGGCGGTGGCCAGGGTGTGTCCGCGGTGACTTGTATGCCATCGCTGCGACGGCGCTGGCCAGACTGAGGCGGCGCTGGAGAGGGAGGGCGGCGGCGTCGAAGAGGCTCGCGGTGGCTTCGGTGGTGGCGCTGGTCCGGTAGGCGTGGACAGCCAGCGGCGAGGCATGGTCGGGTTTGGTCTCCAGTAGGGAAGCCGAGAGCGCGGCGAGCTGCCGGGCCAGTGCCCACTGCTCCGCAGCAACCGCCTTGTGCCGGTGCTGCTCACTGCTACTGGTTCCAGGCGACGAGTCCTGCCATGAGGGAGAGGACGAGCAGGGCGGACAGGGTGGCGGTGAACTGGCGTAGTCGGCAGGTAGTCCGGGCGGCTGCCTGCTACCCGCGTTCTCATCCGCCACCCCCGGCCAGGGCGCCCATCGGCCGCGAGCCGGTAACTCGGGTGTCGCCCGCCGAGAGAGCCTGGACCCCGCGGGGGAAGAACACGCAGGGGGCCCTCCCGCACCGGAACCGAATCACCACTAGCAAACTCTTTGCCCAGCGCCGGCCACGGCGGCTCGGCTACGCCTCCGCTACGCAGGCTTCTGCAACCTGCTCCTCATCAGGCCCCGTTTTGACGGGAAGGTAGAAGACCGACTTCTGCTGCTTGTTGCGCTCTACAAACCCCTTAGCGACACCGGTCTCCAGGGCGGTGCGCACTGCGGTGGGGTTGAACTTGCGTTCCGGGTGAGCCTTCTGGAGCCCCGCCGTCACTTCGTTGACCGTCTGCGGCTCGGTCTGCGTGCCAAGGTACCCCTGCAGGAGTTCGCGCAGCGTGGGACTCGTGGACTTGTTGGGCTTCGCGGGAGCCTTGGCCGCCTTCTTGCCGCCCTTGCCCGTCGGTGCAGGCGCGTCCTTCGCACGCCTGGCTGTCGGCACTGCCATCACCGGGGCAGCCGATCCGGCGGCCGCCCTCTTCGAACGGCCGCCCCCAGAGCTCTGTTCGCTGCCCAGCGCGCCCTGCATGCTCAGCAGCACTCCATGGTCCAACTCGAGAGCGCCGAGCTTTCTCTGCAGCTCTGTCAGCTCGGAGTTGACACGTTCCTGCTCCGCCTCGTTGCGCTCCAGATCCTCGCGCAGCTGCTGGGCGTAGCGCTCCTGGACGTTGTGCTGTTCGGACGTGTCCGGCATGACATCCCGCTTCCTTCGTACCGCTGTTGGTGTCCGGATGTTACTCACATTGGACGAGTCATCCCCGCGACTGGCGATGTACCCCCCGCACGAGACGTGGCATCGCAGGGGCCGGGTACCTGCGCTGACCTCCTTCCGTCACGCCCATACAGCCGACAGCGGTGTGCTGCCCGTCGCGCGCCGTGAGGCTCAGCCCTGCTGACACATGCGTCCGCCAGGCTGGAACTCTGCCGGAAACACGACCCCAAAGGGCCAGATCTGCGGGTGCCGGGAGAGCAAGCGCGTCACGGCGGAGGCGAGACCGGGGCTGCTGGCGCGCCCTGGTCGTGAGGCGAGACCGGGGCTGCTGGCGCGCCCTGGTCGTGCGGAAGAAGGATCCGCACGAAAACGTGGTGCGACGGCTCCGACTCATGGTCTGGTGATCGGCACATGGTGGGCGGACCGTGATCACTCGCGGGTGTGAGCGCGGGTCTGTCAAGGCCGTCCGCTGCTCATTCCGCGGCGCCGGTTGGAGTTGCACAACAGGCACCGGCCCCAGCCGTTCGGGGCCACCGGATCCACCGGCCCGTGGGGTTGACGGCGACAACCCGTCGTTGACGAGATGCTAGTTATGGAAGCGGCCGTGTCTGCTGCGGCCTGGAGTGCGTCGCGGATTTCTGCGGCCGCGGACTCCGGCGACTCCACGTGAGTCCGTATGCCAGGTCATTGATGGTGGCCAGTTGCGTACGTAGACGAGCAAGACAGTCTGAGCGAGCATCAATGCTCAGTTCTCGTCGCAGTCCGCTGTCTGGATGCTGGCTGCGCTGACCATCCTCGCGTGTGCGGATGACGGCGCGTGCGATGGCCACTTGGCCTGTCTCGCGCATGGCATCGTGCAGCAGGACGTAGGGCCGGGCGGCGACCGGCCCGTCGACGGAGAGGTAGTAGGCGCGGTCCAGTAGCAGCGGGTCGATTCTGTCGGACGGGACGGACGCGAGGACCTCGATGTTCTTCATGCTCGGCAGGGGGAGGTCCGCGAGGTCGGCGTCGGTGAGGATGACGGTGCGGCCATCGGCCTCTTAGCCGCGGGCGATTTCCTCGCGGGGGATCTCGATGCCCTCGGCCTCGCAGAAGCGGTGCAGCCGCACCCGGGAGCCGCAGCGGGTGTGGACCAGGTGCAACGGGACGCTGTGCCGCGCCGTCGCGGGGTGTCCGTCCACCGGAACGGACACGAGCCCGAACGTGATGTGCAGCTTCACGATGGTCGGCGGCAGCATACACCCATCACACCGCCGCTGAGCAGCGATCTCATCTCCCCGAAAACCGCAGGTCGCGACGTCCGCAGTGCTCGCAGCGGGTTTCAGCTTGCGTTTAACCTCTGCCTCGGTCAGCTCATGGCTCGTCGAGGCACATAGAGAGCCGGACGGAGCCTGATGCCGGATCTCAATCTTCAGGCGACACACCGAGGTCGTGCCGCATGGCGGCTCTCATAGTTCGGAGCATGTCCCAGAGCTCGTACTGGGCTTGGGCCGCGGTCTCCATCGTTTCGCCTGGTCCGGGGTCACCTCGTTCGAGGCGTTTGACCTCGCCGTAGACCTTGTTCAGGGCTTGGTTGACGACACTCGCCCGCATGAGTACCGAGTCGGGGGCCGTCATCTGAGCTTCGGAGTACCGATCACGGTGAGCGTTCTTGGCTTCTTCGAGTGCATCTCTGTCGGAGTCCTCCACGCCGTGTTCCCTCATGACGTGCAGGTGACGGTTGAGTGCCGTGGTGAACTGCCGGGCATCTCGGTTGAGCTCCACATAACAGGTGCGCCGGAGCGAACGGTTCTCACGGATCTCTTCGTGGCCACGAATGAGCTCTATCTCCCGGCGCTGCGCGCGTTCGGAGCCGCGCTGGGTGAGTATCGATCCTCCGAGGGTTCCTGCGACGCCTGCCACTGCGATGATCACTGAACTGAGATCCACCGACGCACTCCGTGAACTTCTTCGGCCCCGTGCCCGTTGCCCATGGCCCAGGCCGTCAAGTTTGCCGCTCCTCTGGGCGCCGAGGTTTGGTTCCCTTCTTGTGGCGGGCGGGTCGGGCGTATGCCTCACCAGTGGCGAGGACGCGTCCTACGTCGTGGCGGGTGGCCCGGCGACGGTTCCTCGAGCCCAGTGGCCGGCCGGGACCAGGGCGGTATGGTTTGGGTGCCCCGGGTGGGGAACCGGTTTGCACACAGAGGTTCCTGAACCCCCGCCGGACACAGGCGGGCGTCAGTTGTTCGGCTGGGCTGGCTTCTCCCAGGGCCGTAGCAGGTCGATGGCCAGCGGGCGGGCGAGCCGGAGCTGGGCACAGCAGTAACGGCTCGTCGGGGACGCAGGAGCGGCGTCCCAGGTAGGGGGCCCAGTGAGGGTGGCGGAGCGCCGCGACGATCCGGTCGATGTCGCCTGCCGGGCCGGTGACGGCGGTGACGAACACCGCGTCGGCCAGGTAGTGGCGCCGAGTGATCACGGCGGCGCCCTTGCGGCTGCCGCCGCTGGTGGCGGCGGTCTGGTCCTTGGGGCGGCCGCCACCGACGGTGTGATAGTCCACGAGCGGTACACCCGGCCGGTCGACGCGGACGGTGAACTCCAGCCCGGCCTACCGCCGCAGCGACGCCTCGTCCTCGCGGCCGATCCCCTCCGCTGCGGCGAACAGACCGGTCAGCGCGGAGCGGGTGGGGAACGGCGCGGTATCGCGCACCGGGGCGAACGCGGAACGCTCGCCCCAGGACTGCAGGGGACCCGCCAGCCGCAGCAGCAGAGACCTGGTGGCCACCCGCTTCGGTGCCGCCTCGCCCTGGCTGAGCCCGTACGGCTTCCGCACCGTGGCGGGCAGCCGCACCTGGGTGACCGGAGAGCGGCACCGCCCCGCCCACGTCATACTGCACGGACTGCCGATGAACGCCGACCTCTGGACACCCCTCGCCGCCCACCTCGCCGACCCGATCCTGGCCCCCGACCTGCCGGGCCTGGGACGCTCGGCCGCCACAACCCAGCCTGTGGATGCGTGGCTGGCCGACCTGCTGAGCCCGGTACGGACCAGCCCTGCGCTGGTCGCACACTCGATGACCTGCGGAACCGCGCTACGCTTCGCTGTCGATCACCCGGGACGCATCAGCAGACTCGTCCTCCTATCCGCGTCGTTCCTGCAGGCACCCGCCCCACGGCTCACCCGCTCGGGCCTGGCCGTGCCGATGATGCGCCGCATGTCCCCCGCTCAGCTGGCTCAGACGCTCGGCGTCCCCGAGGGGGCAGAGGTGCAGAGCGCCGCAGCGGCCTGCGCCGCCGCGGAATAGCGCGCCGGGTGGCCGCAGCTCTGCGTACGGACATCGCCGAGCACCGGGCAATCGCGGACGGGGCTGGACCAGTTGAGCGTCCCAGTCCAGATCGTCGTGGGCTCGGCCGACCCGCTGGTCACCACAGTCGACCACCCAGTGGCCGAGATCGCCGAGGCCGGGCACTACCCCCAGCTGACTCATCCCTCCCAGGTCGCCCGCCGCCTCGGCGCTGCCCCCGCTCCAATCGGCGGCGCTCGATTCCAGGGCGGGTGTACTCCCAAACCTTCATCAGGGCCATCTCCCGCCAGCCTGGTCGGGGCCCGCTGATCGGCATAGACCCGATGGCCAACTATGCGCTCAACCGGCCAGCTGAGGCCCTGATTGGCAAAGTGAAGCTCAGTGTGCGACACGAAGCGGCAGCCGACGCAGGTGGCCGTCGCGTGACTGCGGCCGAACTGTAGCAGGCAGGACAGAGGCGTCCACTGAAGTCGCCCCAGACCAGGCAACTGACCCAGGAATCGGTGGACTTGGGATAGCCCTTCGGGTACCGGCTCATACCGGAGGCAGCGACCGGCCATCGCAGCGCTTGGACACCACTGCGGGGGCAGTAGTACCGGCGCCGACCGCGACTCGACCGGTCTCCTCCTGCCCCCCAAGCGGAGCTGCGGATTTAGAACAGCATCGAGAGGCCTGGCGGTACGCCATCGGCGCTCAATCTGGAAATCCGGGCGAATTACCGCGCGGTCCCGGGAGGACGGTCAGCGGCGCCGTTCCGTAGCCAGCCCCCCGTACGTCCTGCCACGAAGCCAGCACCGAGGGCCCCTGAACGGCTCTAGGCCGTCAGAGATCCCCCTCGCCCTTCCCTTATAGGGCCGCGTCCACGCGAACGTGCATCTCGAGCGAAAGGCAGACGATGACTCCTGCTCGCACTAGGCTCCGAACCGCTTGTACTCTCGGGAGCGTTCTCGCCCTTGCCACCATAGGCTGGGCCGGTCCCACCTACAAGTCGTCAGCGGCCGGCCGGGGCGACAACACCACAGTGACCGAGGTATCCAGCCCGGCTGAGTACGTCCAGGCCCGGCAAGAAGGCAGAGCCGCCGCCCGGGGCGCGCTGATATACGGGTCGCTTCACAGCCGCGGCCCCGACGCGTCAGGAGGCAAGGTGCTGGATGTCAGGGAGTGGGGTACCGCCGACCGTTCTCGCGTGCAGCTGTGGGATTACCGCACTGACGGAATGTGGAAAACCAACGCTGGTACCTCAACGACAGGGGAACAAGCGAGGGGTATCCGGTGGTGACCATCGAGAACGCGAATGCCTCGGGGAAATGCCTAGACGAGTCCCGTGACCGGCCACCCGCCAACGGTACCGCCGTCTACATTTACGGCTGCGCCGAAACCAGTAACCAGAAGTGGCGGCTGGTGGACCGCAGCGACGGCTACTTCTGGATCGAGAACCTGTACGACCGTCGCTGCCTCGACGTGGCGAACTACAGCTGGACCAACGGGGCCACCATCCAAGTCTGGTCCCGCCTCAATGGCTGGAACCAGGGATGGGAGTAGCAGGCCTGAGCGCACTCACGTGGGCCTGCATATAGCCGTCGGTGAGCGTCCTGCCGAAGTGCATCTGTCAGGTTGAAGGCGATTCATGAAAATGGGTCCTGTACGCAATGTCGTGACGTGCGGCGTGCAGTGCCACCCGGGCCAGGTCCACACGAGACAGCTGACGCTTCGCAGGGGCCATATGGCCGATGGGGGTGTTCGTCCCCCATCGGCCATCCCGGCCTACCGGCGTCCCACAGCCATCAGCGAGCTGCGGCTGGCGCCCGCCAGCTTCTGGATGCCTTGATCTCCTGGCCTGACCTGCGGCAAGGAGTAGGCCGCCCCGACCTTCGGCCGCGGCGGCGCTGGCGACCGTGTGACGCCCGGTATGGTCACCCTCCCGAGAATTCGAACGCGCATTCTATGAGCCGCGGCGAGAGACGCCTACAGCTTCCCTATCTCGGGTCCCGAGGAAGCGTCAGCCACATGAGGCAAGTGCCACCCCATGCTTACAGGTATCCGAGGGTTTTCAGGCAAGTGCGTCACGGTGGGGTGCAACCTCGGTTCGGTCGAAACTAGCTGCAAAGCGCACGTCGCCCCGGCTGGTATCCGGAAGAGTCAGCCTGCACGCGGCTGGCTGGAAAGTGATCAACCAGCGGCCGCGGCGGCGTGGCTGGGACTGCCCGAGCAGGCCCCCCGCACCGCTACGGGCGCGGAGAATGATCGCGGTCACTGTGGGAAGCATCCGCCCGTTCGTGTGGGCGCAGACAGGGTAGGCAGCTTACGCCGCTGCGAGTACGGACCGACTGCCAGGAGAGTGCTGAAGCCGTAGAGAGTGGTCCTTCTCGAGGAGGAGCGGGCTACCGGCGCCCCTCGTCGGGAAGCTTGATTCACAGATCGTTCCATTTACGCGCGTTGGCCGAAGTGCTCCACTATCACCATGGAGCCGCAGACCGCAGCACTCAGCGCCATCCCCCCGACTTTACGGGTGATCACCCAACGGCTCGCAGCTGGACCGAAGAACTACGCCCGCGTCGGTGGCGCCGAGGCCATGGACGCGATGATCCGTGACCTCAACACCCTGGTTTCGTATCGGAACACCACGTTGATCCCAGATGAGATCGCAGCACTTGACGGGGTGATCGAAGGCTCCGTGCGTAACTTCTACACCTCATGCCATCGAGAGGTGTGGTGGACCTCAAGAGACGTTGCCCAGAGCGGGTGGTGGGACCGCCAAACGTTCGAGCGCCTGGAAGCGTTCCGGCGTGGCAACGGGATGACACCGTCCTGGTGGCGACCGCTTCGGAAGCTCAGCGACAACAATGACCTACGGCGCGTCGCCGAACTGTGCGTGCTTGGCGACATCGACCGCCGCTGGCGGAACTGGTGGCTTGACGACCGCCATGCCGTCGTCTCCGCGGTCAACCTCCTGGCATTTCCCGTGTCGATACCGGTTGCCTTGATCTGGCGCGGATTGAGGCTGCGCACGCGTTCGAGGAAGATGGTCGAGGCCTTCCGGGATCGCCAGAAAGGCAACCGGACGCCGCGGGATCAGATGCCCGAGCGGGTCGACAACGTCTACGGATACTGGAGCTGGTCCAACATCGCCAACCAACGCACAATTGAATCCCGGGAAGCCGAGCTGCTCGGGATCTCGGCACCATCCACGCCAGCTCACCGCCCGACCGACGCGGCGCCTGACACAGCGGTCGTTCCAGCCCGGCCGCGGACGATTCCGCCCTCGACCAACGCGGCGCCTGCCTCAGTGGTCGTTCCAGCTCCGCCAGCGAGTCCGCGATGGGCCCAGTCCGCCGCGAGGTGGTGGCAAGACCTGACCAACCCCTCGCCCGAGCGCACCGAGGTCATCGAGACGGAATTGCCGGAAGAGATGGTGATCGAGTGGCTGCGCCGCAACAACCCCTCGATGTCGGAAGACGAGGCGACCGAGTGGCTGCGCCGCAACACCAGCGACACCGAGCAATGACAACAGGGCGCATCCCTCTGGCGTGTGAGCTGCCGACCAGCAGTCGTGAAGCACGGTTACTACATGCCTCACGTGCCAGGATGCCTACTCTGCTGTCTGACCTGTGCACTCATCTTGACAACCCTAGATAACTGGGGCAGTGACGTACTGCTCGCCGTCGGCCTCCTCGGCGAGCTTGTCCAGGTCGGCGATCAGGTACCGCCCGCCGCGCCCGGTCGTGATGCGGCCCTCGCGCCCCATGCGGTCCAGGTCGCTCCAGTGCCAGCCGATCCGCTCCGCCGCGGCGTCGCGTGGCAGGCTCGCCGCCTCCCACGCCAACCGGTCGGTGACCACCGACCGCACCAGGTCGACATTGAGGGCGCGCGCGGCCGCCGTGGAGTACATCGGCCACCCCTTGTAGGAGTCGACCGCGACCAGGTGCTCCTGGTCGACCAGCTCGTCAACGTCCGTGCCGGTGACCGGCTCGCCGGTGTGTTCGGCGAGCCGGCCCGCGATCCGTCGGGCACCCAAAGCCTTGGGCAGGGGCGGTTCCTGCTGGGTGGTCACCGCGGTGGTCTCGGTCGTGGTGTCCGTCATGCCTGTACCTCCGGGGTCTCGGTCGTGGTGGGAAGGGCCCGGCGCCGGGCGGCGGGCCAGATGAGCTTGAGGCCCTCCATGCGGCCCTACTGATGTCGACGTTGGCGTCCGTCACCTCGTAGGGCGGGCTCCGGGGCTGGTCGATCCGCGGCGAGGCGGTGGGCCAGGGGATGCCGGGCCGGTCGGGCTCGATGTAGCCGCTGAACTCCTCGTAGTCCGCGCCGCCGCTCCAGGGCAGCGCCGGATTGTGCGGCGCGGCGCCGTACACGGTGATCGTCGGGCCTCCGGTGAAGGCCACGGTGGCGGGCGGCCGGTACGGGGCGGGCTCGGGGAGCTTGTCCAGGTCGCACAGCCACTGCTCGGCGGCGCGCAGTTGACGACGGCCGCGCGGCCGACTCCGGCCATGCGGGCGATCTGGGCGAGGTTCACCTCGTCCTCGTCGGGGTGGGTCAAGGGATCGTCAAAGAGTCGTAGGGCCCGGGTCGGTGGGTGCTGGGGGCCTTCATCGGCCCCCAGACCCCCGCTCCCCCCGGCACCGACCGGCGCGGGCCCCGGAGAATCAAACGCGAATACATTTTCTGCGTGGTAAGGGGCACCTACGGCTTCCCTGACGACCTCGCGCAGGCCAGAAGGAGCTGGTGCAGCCGCACTCTGGAGCCGCAGCGGACGCCACTGTTACGCGGCCAGACAGGCGGCCAGCGCGCCCCCGCGCCACTCCGCCGTCATCCGTTGCACGGGGTGCCGATGCCCAGCACAAGATGAACAGACCGGTACATTTAATTCTCGGGGTGGGCGCCCGGTGGCCGCGGGGACACCTTGGAAGACGAGGCAGATTCAGGGAGATCCGCGTGCCGCTCACGACCGCTGCGACACACCTGTCCGCGCGCCCGTACACGGACGGCGACCAGAAGGCGGTGCTCGCCCTGATCAACGCTGATCGGCTGCCCGGGCAGCCCGAGACCACGCCAGGGATGCTGACCGAGGCGCTAGCGGGCCGTTCCCCGGTGGACAGCGGCTGGTGGGCCGAGTTGGATGCGCCGGTCACGGACGTGCTCCAGAACAGCGGCGGCCAGGTGCTGGGGGTCGTCTCCTACGCGACACGGCCCAGGGACGGAGCCGGACTCATCCTGTGGCTCCACTGCCTGGAAGAGGACCAGGCCCTCACTGGGGCGCTGATCGATCGGGTGCTTGACCGGCTGGGCCGGCGCACCGTCTACGCCTTCGAGTTCGCCTCCGCCCTTTCCCTAGGGCTGGAGGGCCTGCCGGTGCGCAACCGTCCGGCGACCCGTAGGGCCCTGGAGGCTGCGAGGTTCTCCGGGGAAGACCTGTGGCGCTACATCCACCGCCGCCTCGACCAGGAGGAGGCGGCGGGCACGGGCGGGCCGCGTCTGTACCCGGTCGCGGAGGTCGCGCCGTGCCATGAGCGGGACGGCTGGCAGCTGACCCTGCGTGACACCGACGGCACCCCGGCCGGGGAGGCCACTGTCGGCCGCCCGGTGGACGGGGTCGGGGTGCTGTGGTGGATCAGCACCGAGGCGTCCCGCCGACGCCGGGGCCTGGGCCGCGGCCTGCTCGCGCAGGCGCTCCAAGTTCTGGCCGATCACGGCGCGCGGGAGGTCATAGCCTACGTCGATGACGACGCCCCGCCCGGCGACCCGGAGCGGGACCGCACCGCGGCCAACCGCCTGTACGACGCGGCAGGCTTCACCGAGGTCGACCGCCTGTGGTCCTTCACCCGCCGGCCCTGACCGGTGCCCTCAGCCCACCGCGGCCCCCGCAGGGCGTAGCGGGACTTTGGGGACTGGCGTCAGCCGGTCTGGACATGGTGGCGCACCCGGGCACGTTGCCGTCGGTCTCCCGCGCGTCGGCGGGCACGCATCCCGCTGAGCGTGGACGAGCTGGCCCCCGCTGCCGGCGCGGGACCATCCCCGCATGCGCGGAGAGCAGCGGTCGGACTTCCTGGATGCTGCGCTGGACGCGGCACCATCCCCGCATGCGCGGGGAGCAGCGTCGAAACGCGTCACGGAGTGGGCTCGGGGACCATCCCCGCATGCGCGGGGAGCAGTGCGCGGCCGGGCTGGTAGACGGTGACGCGGGGGGACCATCCCCGCATGCGCAGGGAGCAGGTCGTGGCGGAGGTCTCCGGCGCCCCGGAGATGGGACCATCCCCGCATGCGCGGGGAGCAGAGGCTGGGCCATGGCCCAGCGAACGCCTGATAGGGACCATCCCCGCATGCGCGGGGAGCAGCCTCTGCGGCTTACAGCATGGCGACGCACCTGGGACCATCCCCGCATGCGCGGGGAGCAGACTTCGCGACCTGGGGCTTTATCGCGGGACAGCACGGGTTTCGAGCACTATCGTCGAATCCGGCAAGAGGCATGAAGAGAGCATTTAGGGAAGTATCA
>NZ_JBQQBW010000032.1:0-71083 GCF_052245415.1 Streptomyces sp. 8N706
TCTCCGGCCCAGGCCAGTCCGGCCAGTGCCGACCACGGCAGGAACTCGGCCGCCTTGCGGTGCATGGCGCCGGCCCCGAGGCTGACCACCGACCGTCCGGCAGGAGCGAAACGCGCGACGAGGACGAACAGACCGCCGCCGTGCATGAGAGCAGTGCCCAAACGTTTCTGGGCGGCCGTCAGCCGTCGGGAGCGGGCGATCGCACGGTCGAGCCGGTCGCCGCCGCGCCAGGCGAGGCGGTACGCGACCAGGTCCCCGAGGCAGGAGGCGGTCGCGGCGCACAGCACCAGCGCCGAAATGTCGGGAACATCGGCGTTCGCGCCGCTCGTCGCGGTGACGGCGCCCGCGGCGGTACGGGTCCCGGCGGCGGCCGTCGCGGCGGCGATCACCAGCACTCCGCTCGGGAGTACGGGAAGGAAGACATCCAGAAGCACCGAGATTCCCACGATCACGTAGATCCATGGGGCAGAGGTCAGTGACCCCAGGTTGTCCAGCAACGTCTCTCCCTGTCCGGTCCCCCGCCGCGACGTCGCACGGGAGCGGCAGGGGCGGCCTTTATAGCCATACAGCGTACGCCTGCCGGAAGGGGACAGATCGGCCGGGGTGGACGATGTTGTTCGAATCACTCTCACTCGGATGCCGGGTGCGGCCGGGGCCCGCCCCGGTGTCCTGGTGGCTGTCGCCCGGCCGCAGCGGCGTGAGTTGAGCGGATGTCAGGTGGTCGACAGGCTCCGCTGGGCCGGCTGTCCACATGTCTCCCGATGTCTCCCGGCCGGACGACAGCCCCCGACCGGGCCCGGCCCGGTCGGGTGGGAGGGCCTCCGCTCCGCGGGGAACAGACTGGACCGGGCCGCCGTCGAGCGGACCAGGCCATCGGTCCGCCCCTGTCGTATCGCTCGGCCCCGCCCGGAACCACCGGACGGGGCCTGCCCGACTGCGGAGTCGTCGTGCCGTCAGGCGGTGCTGTGTGCGCGCTCGTTCGGCGGGACCGCCGCGGCGGGCCGGCGCCCGGCACCGAAGAGCCGGTCCAGCGCCCAGGCGCCGGGCCCGGTGAAGACGAGGAGCAGGAAGGCCCAGGAGTAGATCGCGGAGGGCTCGCCACCGTTCTGCAGCGGCCACAGCCCTTCGCCCTGGTGGACGGTGAAGTACGCGTACGCCATCGAGCCGGAGGCGATCAGGGCGGCGATCCGCGTGCCGAGGCCGAGGGCCGCCAGGCCACCGCCCACGAGCTGGATCACCGCGGCGTACCAGCCGGGCCAGGCGCCGGTGGGGACGGTGCCGCCGCCCATCGCGCCGCCGAGGACACCGAAGAGCGATGCGGCTCCGTGGCAGGCGAACAACAGACCCACGACGAAGCGGAAGAGGCCGAGGGCGTACGGCTGCGCGTCATGGACGCGCGCCGACAGAGAAGTGCCGGAAGGCATGGGGGGTGACTCCTTCGGTGAGGGGCAGGAGAGCCCGGGAGCCTAGGTTAGGTATGCCTAATCGATACTTGCAAGTTCAATATTCGGCCACGATCCGGTCCCTGCCCTGTTGCCCGGAAGGTGCTTTTCCGTGACGCCGTTATGCGCAGAACCGCTCGTGCCACGGCGTCAGCGTCCGAGAGCGTCACCGAGTTCACCCCCGGCCGTGCGCCCGCCGCCGTGACCCAGTGCACGCCCTCGGTCGGCACCCCGACCGCGAACCGGCGTGGATGCGGCCGTCCCTCGCGGTCGACCAGTCGGTAGGGGCGCCGGGTCACGTCCAGTCCGCCCGTCTCGTAGCCGTCGGCCACGTGGGGCCGGCACGCGCCGGTCTTCAGCAGCCGGGCCAGCAGCGGATCGCTGGTACGGCGCAGATCGGGCTCGGGCAGTCGCGCCTCGATCACCGTGGTCACCGTCACGGCGGAGCCGGGGACCTCCGGCGAGTGCGCGGTGAACCCGTGCTTGCTGCCGGTCCGCTCCCCGTTCCTTCGCTCCCCGTCCGGCCGCTCTCCGTCGGACTGCTCCCGGGCGGCCTGGTCCCCACCGGTCCGCTCCACGCCGAACCGCTGTGCGCCGGTCTGCTCCCCGCCGAGCTGTCCTCCGCCGGTCTGCTGCCGACCGGCCTGCTCACCGCCGAACCGCTGCCCGCCGGACACGCCCAGCCGTACCTCCAGGCGGGGCCCGAGGACCTCGAGGACGCCCGCCTCGATCAGCGCGGCCATCTCCTCGATCCGGCGGCGCGGCGGGCCGATCGAGAGAAAGGCGTTCAGGGGCGTGTACCAGCGGTCGAGGTGGTCGCGGCGCGAGGGTCCGGACAGCCCGGCGTGATCGACGATCTGTCGCAGCTCGTTGCGGAGGTCCCGCAGCACATCGAGGGCGGCCTTGACGGGGCCGTCCACGTTCCCGAGCCGTGCGTGCTCGGCGTCCCGCCGCAGATGCGCGACCAGCCACCGCCGGAAGTCCCCCGGGCCGGCGAAGCCCCGGCCGCCGTGCGGTCGCGCGATGTCCCGCCACGACCAGCGCGCCTCCGCGGGGATCCCGAACTCGTCCAGGACGGCGGCCTCTTCCGCACTGCCGTGCGGCGTGCCGAGAAAACGCTCTCGGAACCGGGGCCGCCGGGTCGCGACGGCAGCACCGGCAGGTCCGCTCACCAACGCCTCGTAGTACACCGTCTCGACCTCTTTGGCGACCAGGGGCCAGACCTCCGCCAGGAAGTCCGGGTAGTCACCCCTGTCCGCGCGGGCGCGGAAGTCCGCTATGGCGGCGGACGTCAGCAGCAGCGGCTCGTGGCGGCCGCACGGGCCCTTCGCGTTGTCGCCTCGGGCGTGGTACGGGATGCCGCGGCGCGAACCCGCGTACAGCCGGGGCTCCAGGCCCGACGGCCGGTAGCGCAGCGAGCCGTCCTCCGCGGTGGTGAAGACCCCGCCACGGCCCGCCGTCAGCAGAGCGACATGGTCGAAGAAATTGAGGCCGAGGCCGCGCAGCAGAACCGGTTCACCGGGGGCGATCAGGGACAGATCGAGGTCGGCCGGGTTCGCGGGCGGGTAGTACCGCAGCCCGTGCTCCGCCGCGTACGAGGCGAAGCGCTCCTCGGGCTCTCCCAGGACGACCGGCAGATGGCCCTGGGCGAGGACGACCGCCGCCAGCCCCGGAAGCTCCCGGCCGTCCTCCAGGGTCAGAAGCTGTTCGCCCCCGGCGCGCTCCTCCAGCCGTACGGCGCGGGCCGTATGGACCTCCACGTTCACCGACCGTGGCGCCCCGCCGACGATCCGGCGGAACACCCACGTCAGGTAGTGGCCGTAGAAGGCGCGGCTCGGGTAGTCGTCGGGTCCCAGGCGGCGGGCCTCCGCGAGCAGCAGGGGATCGCGGCACTCGGCGGCGCCGAGCGTGGAGGCCCACTCGTACAGGCTGGGGCCCGGCACGATCGGGCCGTCGCACTCCACGCTGTCGTCGGTGAACAGGGTCACCTGCGAGGCCACGGTGTTCATCAGCAGTTCGCCCGGCTGCTCGGTGCGCCAGACGCGGCCCGTACCGGGCGGGGCGGGGTCGATCATGTGTACGGTCAGCTGCTCGCCGGGCAGCAGCTCCGGAACCGAGGCGCAGACCCGTTCCAGCACGCTCGTGCCGCGGGGGCCGGCGCCGACGACGGCTATGGCGTGGTGCTCTCCGGCCAAGGCGGTTACTCCCGGGGCAGCTGGGTCTCAGACGAACATCATGCCGTCCGCCCCGCCGGACTTCGAAGCCTGGATCGGAAGATGTGCCTCCGCTGTGGGAGGGATCACTCCCGAGCACCGACGATCGTTGATGATCGCCTGCTGATCACTCGTCGGTTGGCCAGGTCATCGAGGTGGTCGAGGTGGTCGAGAAGGGTGGGTGCGGCTGATCAGCTGTCCATGGCCACCGGTCACGTCTCCCGGGGAGCCGGCGGCTCCGCACCGGCCGGGCGGGCGCCGGACCCGCTGATGTCCTGGTCGACGACGGGCGCCAGCCAGGCCCGGCCGTCGGAGCTCTGGCGGGCCTGATGGAGCCGGAGCCCCGCCCCGCGCCCGCGCAGGGTCAGCGTCATCAGCTGGTTGCCGAACCACGGCCCGCCCGTCCTGTCCCAGCGGAGCGTCGGCTCGCCCACGCGCGCGTGCCGGGCCATCGCGCGCCCCAGCCACTGCCCCGCCCGGCTCCAACCGAACCGGAAGCCGAGTTTCATCGACGCCGGAACGCTGTTGTGCACCGGTGAACAGGTCAGTTGCAGGATCCGGGCCTCGGGCCGGGGGCGTACGGGGTGGCTGCCGGAAGGCCGGTCGTCCGACGACGGCGCGTCCGGGACCTGGGTGCGACCGCCCTCGGACGCGGCGCCTGCAGACTCTTCGCCGTCCGGTAGCCGCGGCTCGGCGACGTACGCATGATGCACATCGCCCGAGAGCACGCACACCGTCGCCGGGGCGCCCTCGCCGCTGCCCGCCTCCTCGATCAGCGTGGTGAGCGCGTCGAAGGAGGAGGGGAAAGCCGCCCAGTGCTCCAGGTCACCGCGCTGCCGCAGGCCCTCGGCGATCCGTGCCCAGCGCGGTCCGCGTGCCCCCGCGCACAGCGCCGCGTTCCACCGCTCCGCGTCATGGATGGCGGGCGGCAGCAGCCAGGGCAACGAGCTGCCGATGAGCAGGTGGTCGTACGCCCGCGGCCCACCGGTCGTCACCTGATCGCGCACCCAGGCCCACTCGCGCTCGTCGACCATCGTCCGCCGCGGCTCCTCCAGCACCCGGGCGGCCCGTGTGTCGACCATCAGCAACCGCGTCCGGCCGAAGTCCCGGCGGTAGCTCCAGCGGGTGTACGAGGGATCGGCATCGGCGCGGGCGGCGAACTCCCGTACGAGATCGGTTCCGTCCTGGGCCGTCCGCACCTGCTTGAAGAGCGGGTCGTCCGTGAGCTCGGCGGGGGAGAGATTCCCCAGGTGCTGGTACACCCAGTACGACATGAGCCCGGCGAGCACCCGCTCCTCCCACCACGGCGTGGCGCGCATCTCCTCCCGCCACGCCGCGCTCGTGTTCCAGTCGTCGATCACATCGTGATCGTCGAAGATCATGCAGCTGGGGACGGTGGAGAGCAGCCAGCGGACCTCGGGGTCGAGCCAGGACTCGTAGTAGAGCCGGGTGTACTCCTCGAAGTCCGCGACCTGGCTGCCCGGAGGTTCGCTCAGATCACGGCGGGTCGCGATCCACTCGCGCATCGCCGCCGAGGTCTCATCGGCGTACACCTGGTCCCCCAGCAGCAGAAGCACATCGGGCCGCTCGGCGTCCGGGTCGGTGGCGATCCGGGCGGCGAGGAGGTCCAGCGCGTCGGGGCCCACCGGGTCACGGGTGGTGACCCTGCGGCCTGCGCGGGGCTTGCTGCCGGACGGGGGCGCGGCCCAGCGGCAGGAGCCGAAGGAGATCCGCAGCGCGGCGTCCTCCCCGGTCGGGAGCGTGCGGAGCGCGCTGGGCGGATGGTCGCTGTCCGGCGGCGGCCAGACCTCCTGGCCGTCGAGCCGTACGCGGTACGGGGTGCTGGTGCCCGGGCTCAGCCCGAGGACGGTGATCAGCGCGTAGTGGTGCCCGGCGACCTGCCAGGTGCGTGCCGCACCGCCGGCCGTGCCGCCCTCGCAGACGACCTCGGCGTCACAGGGCCGACTGGTCTCGACCCATACGGTCGCGCTGTCCTCGTCCACGTACCGCACCAGCGGTCCCAGGAGCAGTCCCGCCATCCGTACCTGCCCTCCTCCGTCGCCCCGTACGGTACGGAACGACGGAGGGTTACGGGTAGTTTCCTCGTGAGGTTCCTCGCGTGTTTCCTCAGCAGCCGTTGAGGATGCCGCTGAGCGCGGACTTCTCGGCCGAGTCCACCGAGAGACCGTAGGTGTGCTTCACGGACACCCACATACGGGCGTACATGCAGTGGTAGCTCGTGACCGAGGGCAGCCACTCGGCCGGGTCCTGGTCGCCCTTCGCCTGGTTGACGTTGTCGGTGACGGCGATGAGCTGGGAGTGGGTGAGGTCGTTGGCGAAGTCCTGCCGCCGGCTCGTGGTCCAGCTGTTGGCGCCGGACTTCCAGGCCTCGGACAGCGGGACGATGTGGTCGATGTCGACATCGGAGGCGTTGCTCCAGGTGGCGCCGTCGTAGGGGGAGAACCAGCTGCCGCTGACCGCGGCGCAGCTGGAGTCCTGCTGGACGTTGGTGCCGTCGCGCTTGAGCACGACCTCGCGGGTGTTGCAGGCGCCGCTCTGAGTGATCCAGTGGGGGAACTTGTCACGGCTGTAGCCGTCCGACGAGCCCTCCGCCTTGACGGTCAGCTGGCCCAGGTAGGTGCGGGCGGTGGTCGCGCTCGGCGGGGTGGGCGGGGCGGCCTCGGCCGTCGGTCCGCCCAGCAGAATGGTGCCGGTGAGCGCGGACAGCCCGGCGAACATGCCTATTCGACGCGCGTAGATCCTACGTCGGAGGGTGATGGTGTTGCGCGAAGGGGACATGTGAACTCCCTCAGGGTGATGTGGGGGGTGGTGGCCGCTGAAGCCCGGCCATCGTCCCGGCGCCAGGTTGCTGTGGGGTGGGCGCCAGGTAACAGGGTGGCGACATGTCCACGCCATATCAAGGGCTCGGTGGAAGGCTTGCCCTATGGCTTGACGTACCGTCAACGCGCCGGTGGTACGGGGGGATTGGTCGATCCGGGCGGGCCGGGAGCGCGCTCCTGTGCGATCCGGTACGCGACCGGCGTCCTGGAGCCGCGTGCGGCTCGCGGCATGCGCGGAGGCGGCGGCGTACGCGCGGGTCGGTCGGACGGTTCAGGGGGGCGCGGCGAGGGCGCGGCGGGGTTGCGGCGGGGCGCTGGTCGCCCGGCCGGGGGCTACGGGCGCCCGCGCGGGCCTGGGCGACGCCGGGCGTTCCGTGGAAGTCCGGGTGTATAGGGCGGCGTGACGGCGGGGCCGACCGTAGGGTTGCGGCGTGGATGCCGCCGTCCCGCCGATCGCAGCCGACGCGAGTGCCGCCGAGCCCCTGCTGCCGGTGAACCCCACGCTGGGGGTCATCCTGGGCGCACTGCTCGTGGCGGCGGCCGGGATCGCCGCGCTCGCCCGGCTCTCCGACCGTGAGGGGCACGGCTGCACCCGCCCCGTCGCCACCGCCGGGCTGCGTGCCGCCGTCCAACTCGCCGCCGTTTCCTGCGTCATCGGCTGGGTGGTCCGGGCGGTCCCTCTCCTGCTGGCCTTCATCGGCCTGATGTTCGCCGTCGCCGTACGCACGGCGGGCCGTCGTATCACCGGCAACCACACCTGGTGGTGGGCCGCGGTGCCCATCGCCGCAGGTGTGGTCCCCGTCGTGGCCGTGCTGCTCCTGACCGGGCTCGTACCGCTCAGGGGCATCGCTCTGATCCCGGTCACCGGGATCCTCATCGGCGGCGCCCTCACGGCGACCGTGCTCGCCGGGCGCCGCTCGCTCGACGAGCTGCAGTCCCGCCGCGGGGAGGTCGAGGCGGGCATGGCCCTCGGGCTGCTGGACCGCGACGCACGCCTGGAGATCGCCCGGCCCGCCGCGTCCGACGCCCTTCTCCCCGGCCTCGACCAGACCCGGACGGTAGGGCTGGTCACCCTTCCGGGAGCCTTCGTCGGGATGCTGCTGGGCGGGGCGTCACCGGTGATGGCAGGGGCGGTGCAGTTGTTCGTCCTGGTCGCGCTGCTGGCGGTACAGGTGGTGGCGGTCGCGCTGGTGCTGGAACTGGTCGCTCGCGGGCGGCTGCACCGGGGCGACGCGCCGGGAGCGTCCCGTACGCTGTGAGGAGCAGAAGGGGAGTAGCTCTCTGCCGGACCGTCGACATACTGCCCGACCGTCTCACCCGCCCCGCCGTCTCGGCGGGCGCTTTGCGCGGGGGACGGCCGAGCCGGCGCCCGGAGGCCGGTACGTGATCGCGTACCGCGCCCAGCGAGACCTTCGGCCGCAGTGTCCTGTGCAGACGCTGCCGTGCCGGAGCGATCCCTGATCCATGCAGGTCTCTCGGTACGGCGGCCCCGACCGATCGAGGAAACCAGTTTCAGTGATCAGCTTCAGCATCGCCGCAGTGGCGTTCGGCGTCGTCTTCCTCGCCGAGCTGCCCGACAAGACCGCCCTCGCCGGACTGATGCTCGGCACCCGCTACCGGGCCTCGTACGTCTTCGCGGGCGTCGCCGCCGCCTTCGCCGTGCACGTCACCCTCGCCATCGCCGCGGGCAGCGTGCTGACGCTGCTGCCGCACCGGCTCGTCCAGGCGGTGGTCGGGCTGCTCTTCCTGGCGGGGGCGCTGGTGCTGCTCTTCAAGAAGCAGGAGGCGGACGAGGAGGAGCTGCGCGAACCCACCGACCAGAGCTTCTGGAAGGTCTCGGGCGCCGGATTCACGCTGATCCTCGTCGCGGAGTTCGGCGACCTCACGCAGATCATGACCGCCAACCTGGCCGCGCGCTACGACTCCCCCGTATCGGTGGGTCTGGGTGCGGTGCTGGCACTGTGGACGGTGGCCGGAATCGGGATCCTGGGCGGCCGCACCCTGATGAAGTACGTCCCGCTGAGGCTGATCACCAAGGTCGCGGCCATGGTGATGCTGGCGCTGGCCGGTTTCAGCCTCTACGAGGCGCTGACGGCCTGAGCGGCGGGACCGGCCCGGTCAGTATGGGACAGGCTTTGGCGAGTGCCAGGCGTCAGGTCCGGTCGGTCCCAGGGCAGGCCCGGTCAGTGCCAGGTGCCAGGTCCGGTCGGTCTCCGGGGGCAGGCCGGGTCGGTCCCAGGGCGGGTCCGGTCGGTCTCAGGGGGCAGGCCGGGTCATTGCCAGGTGCCAGGTCCGGTCGGTCTCAGGGGCAGGCCGGGTCGGTCCCAGGGCGGGTCCGGTCGGTCTCAGGGGACAGGCCCGGTCAGTGCCAGGTGCCAGGTCCGGTCAGTCCCAGTTGTCAGGCCCGGTCGGCCCCAGGGGCAACCCTGGTCGGTCCCAGAGAGCAGACCCGTCAGGCGCTGATCGTGAGCACGAGGCTGCCGTCCGCGGCAGCCTCGACGCGCACCTGTTCCAGGGTCCGCACCAGCGCGGTCGGAGCCTGGGCCGCCGCCCGCGGGCCGACGCCGACAACGCGCATCCCGGCCGCCCGGCCTGCCGCGATGCCGACCTCGGAATCCTCGAAGACGATGCAGTCCTCCGGCTCGAATCCCAGCTCGGCAGCTCCCTTCAGGAAGCCCTCCGGGTCCGGCTTACTGGCCCCCACCCGCTCGGCCGTGACGCGGACTTCCGGCACCGGCAGCGCGGCGGCGCCCATACGGGCCTGGGCGAGTGCCTCGTCGGCGGAGGTGACGAGCGCGTGCGGCAGACCGGCGAGCGCCGCCATGAACTCCGGAGCACCCGGTATCGGCACCACGCCCTCGGTGTCGGCAGTCTCCTGCTCCAGCATCCGGCGGTTGTCGGCGTGGTTCAGCTCGGCCGGCCGGCCGGGCAGCAGCAGGGCCATGGTCGCGTGCCCCTGCCGTCCGTGGACATGGCCGAGGACGTACTCCGCGTCGAGCCTCTGCTCCTCCGCCCAACGCCGCCAGCAGCGCTCCACGACGGCGTCCGAGTTGACGAGGGTGCCGTCCATGTCGAGCAGCAGAGCGCGGGCGGTCAGGGTGGTGGCCGTCACGGCTGCCTCCTGGGCACTCGGAAAAGAGCGAGGGAAGAGAAGGCAAGCGGCCCCGCCCACCGGTCAGGGAGTGCGGGCGGAGCCACTTTGTTCATCCACGATACAAACGATCCCGCTTCGGTGCCACCCCGTCGTGGGGGAGAGAACCGGCGGTCCGTCCGACGGTCCGTCCGAAGCCACGGTCCGTACGGGCTACGGCTCCGTCGTACGGGACTCGAGCACGCCACGGGTGTTCTGGCCGTATGCGCCTGTGGGGTCGCCCGACACGTTGTGGATCCGCTGGTAGCGGGCGACGGCGCTCTGCACGTCGGTGTCGTAGACGCCGTCCGCCTTCGGGGCGTACGTCTGTTCCTGCTTGAGGCGCAGCTGCAGCTCCAGGACCTCGGCGCCGTCATCGCCCCTGCTCAGTACCGGTGCGGGAGCCGGCGTCCGCGGAGCATCGGACGTCGGCGGGTCCGCCGGACGGGCGGCCACGGACCTCGGCGTGGACGACGCGTCGGCGGAGGAGGCCGAGGCGCCGCGCTCTCCCCGGCTCGACGTACGAGGGGAGGGGGCGGGCCCGCCCGTGAACAGAGGGCCGTCCCCCGTGGGCAGTACCGCTGTCGGCTTCAGGCGATCGTCCGGCAGGGGCAGCGTCTGGTCCTGGTCGTGACCGCCCGACAGCAGCCCCGCGCCCAGCAGTACGGTGCCCACCGACAGCGCCACGGCGGCCACGGCCGAACCGAGGACCACCGTGCGCCTGCTCATGGGGCGAGGGAACCCGTCGGACGGACCATCACCACCACCGCGGCTGTCGGATCGGCTACCGCCACGGCCGTCGGATCGACCACCGCCGCCGTGGGCCCGGCCGCCGTACCGGCCCTCGGACCGGCCGTCGTGACGGCCCTCGGACTGACCGTCGTACCGGCCCTCGGACCGGCTGTCGTGGCGGCCCTCGGTCCGGCCGCCGTGGCGGCCCTCGGTCCGGCCGTCGTACCGGCCCTCGGACTGACCGTCGTACCGGCCCTCGGACCGGCTGTCGTCACGCCCGTCGGAGCGGCCCCACCCTCCCGGCGCAGCTTCCGGCTCCCGGGCCGGTGGGGACGGGGCGTACGCGAACAGTCCCAAGTCCTCGGGTACCGGCCCCGACGCCGGTGGGTCGAACGGGCGCGGAAGCGTTCTCACACACGTGCAGACACGTCTGCAGCCGTCGTCCTCCGTCGCGCCACCGCAGTGCGCGCATTGCCGAGCCGTCACAGCAGTCCCTCCCTCAGAGGCAGCGATTATGCAGACCTCGCGGGCGTACCGCACAGTCGGTCGACGCTTCGCGCATGGTGTCGGCAGGACGTAGTGGGTCGAACCGCTCAGGATCGATACGTACCCGTGCCGCGGCAGAGCCCCACCGCGAGGAGACGTCCATGGTTCAGGACGCGAGCGCACCGCCCGGTGCCGGGACCGGCCCGGGCACCGCGGGTGCCCTCCTCGGCGAGGACCAGCCGAAGAGCACCGTGCTCATCGCGATCGGTGCTCTCCCGACCACTACTGACGGCCCGTACCGCCGATCACTCTCCGTCCCTCTTTCCCCCCCTGTCCCGCACGCCCGTTGGGACATGCGGACCGCCCGGGGAGGGCACGGCGACGGTCGGCCTCCGCCCGCTCCGAGGCCTCGGAGCTCGGCTGACGGGTCGTCGGGACGTTCTCGGCGCCCGGCGGTCTTCGCGGAGACACCGCGTTTGCGCCAGGGACCGTGGGTAACACGCCGTGAAGACAGCCTCGCACGAGAGGACCTCTGCGAAAGGCACAACATGTCCACTGGCGCAATCATCATCCTGGCCGTGGCCGCAGCCGTCATCGTGGCGCTTGTGCTCGCCCGGCCGGTGCTGCAGAGCAGCGGTAACGGCCTGCGGCGCCGGTTCGGTCCCGAATACGACCGGGCCGTCGCCCGGCACGACGGTGACACCAAGGCGGCGCACAAGGAGCTCAGCGAGCGGCTGCGACGCCACGGCGACCTTCGGCTCCACCCGCTGTCCGGAGAGTCGCGGGAGCAGTACGTGGCCCAATGGGCCGGTGTGCAGGAACAGTTCGTCGACTCGCCCGCCACGGCGGTGGCCGAGGCCGACCAGCTGCTCGGCCGACTGGTCCGTGACCGCGGCTATCCGGCCGACGCGTACGACGAGCAGACGGACGCCCTGTCCGTGCACCACGCCCACCACGTCGGCGGCTACCGCCAACTCCACCTCGTGGCGCGGCGCGCACGCGAGGGGGAGGCCCACACCGAGCAACTGCGGGAGGCCCTGATCGGGGCCCGCGCGCTCTTCGAAGAGCTGGTCAAGGCCCATCCGCGCGACGATGGCGGCCGCGACCGCCCGGACGCCCGGCGTACGGCCGGCGGCCGCGGCGCGAGCCGCAAGCCGCTCGCGGGCCGACTGCACCTGCCGTGGGCCACGATGGGCGGCCACGGCCACGGGACCACCAAGGGCGGTGTGTGATGGAACGTCCCGACGAACGAGAGATCCAGCTGGCCGCGGAGGCCGACGCGCGCGAACGGCGGCTCGCCTCCGAGTCCCCGGCCGCGCGTCCCCTGGGCGCGCGGGCCGACGGAACGGCCGCCGACGACACCGGCCTCGTCGGACCGCCGCCCGGCGCGGGCACAGCCGACGGGCGGGCCGGGCCCGGCCCACGGGAGCAGCGGGCATCGCGCGCTTCCGGGCAGTACGGTGACCGGTTCGCCGCGGGCCCTGACGGCCGTGGTGCCGGCGGCGCCGGTCTCGACGGCAGCCGGCCCGGCAGCCTCAGCGGCAGTGCCGATGGCGGCCGGGCCGGCGGGAGCGCCGGCGGCGGCCGGGTCGGTGGCGGCGGCGTCGGCTCCGATGACCTCGGCACGGGCGCGGACGCCGCCCCGCAGAAGCCGATTCTCGGTGCCGACGACGCGAATCGCGTCGGTGCCCAGCCCTCCGGCACGGACACCGGCGCGACGACGGGCCCGCGCGGCGCGGGTGCGGGATCGGCGGGCGTACGGCCGGTCATGCCGCGCGCCCAGAGCGACAAACTCGCATTGCGCCTGCAACACGCGGTCACCGGCTTCGTCGACGGGCCCCGGCGGTCCGTCGAGGAGGTCGACGCCCTCTTCGAGGAGACCACCGCTCGCCTCACCGAGTCCCTTGCCGAGCGCCGGCGCCTCCTCCGTACGGAGTGGGACGGTCTGGCCACGGCGGACGACAGCGGGACAGAGGAACTGCGGACCGCGCTCCGTGACTACCGCGACCTGGTGCAGCGGCTGCTGAAGGTCTGACCCCGGCTATTCAGCCGGATTGGTCGAGCTGATGCCCCGGCAGCGAAAGGTGTCGCCTGGCCTGCCAGGATGTGACGGTTGAGGTCGCATCGGAGCAGAAACCAGGGGCACCTTTCTGGTGAGAGAGACTGCTGGATGGGGTCGTGGGCTGTCTGTCGCGGCCACCGGTAAGGGATGGGTCGGGCTCGAAGCCTCAACACCGCACGCCGCCCGGTCCGTTACACGGTCGGCTGGAAGATCGGCGAGGCGGACGAGCAGGCGATCGCCAAGCTGCCGGAAACAGCGTGGGAGACCTCCCTGCATCGCCTCGTGCAACAGTGATCACCCCTGATGAATCGAGGTTGGGTGAAGGACTGTCCGAGGGCGTCACTGCGGGATCTGGCCATCAAAGCTGGGGCCCGCTGCTTCCAGCTTGTCAATGACGCGGACTGTGACTACCGCATAGAGAACATGCGGGACGATGTCTGATACCCAGTCCGAGGTTGCCCAGGTCCGTGGATCCGTGATTCCCAAAAGAATAATCGGCGCATTGGTGATAGTGAGGGCAAAGAGAGACGCAACGACATAGCGGGAAGCCTTCGTCGGAGGCCAACCAGCAGCCTGTGCCAATGACAGCGCCGCCCCTATGCCCAGCCCCACGGCGTATCCGGTCAAGGAGCCGAGGCCGGCGATCCGGTTCTCCAGGATCTGATCGTCCCCGGGGATTCGAATACGGAGCTTCGCAGCAAGGCTACGCACGGTGATCTCAGGTGTATCGCTGATGGGCCGGCCTCGAAGCGCGATGTCGGCATAACCTGCGATATTGAGCGCGGTCGTACCGGCGAGTCCCGCAACAGCGCCGTGAAGAAGCGGCCGCATAACTCTGATCATGGGCGGTCCTCCTGCTGGGCAATCAATCTCGAGTCGGTGACCCGTTCCCCGAGGCTGAGCTTCGAGAGTCCCATTTCCGTGGACGCTCCGCATCACGGGACGTGTGAGTGGACGACGGCGGGACCAGCGGTGGGAGTGTCCGCAGAGCCCCCGGTTCGGGGTGAACAACCGTCCCGGCCCGTCCTGATCGGCTGACATGACGGGCGAACTGCCGAACAGGCCGGCGACCGAATCCCGCTGACGAATCGAGGCTGACAAGCACTACAGAAACCCCGCAGCAGCATGCGGCCCCCAAGGAACGGCATCAGTTCCTTCGGGGCCACATGCTGCGCGGGAATGCGTGGACGGTCGCGTGGTTCGGAAAGACACCGGAACAGCGCCATGGGCGGCGTGGCGGGCCAGAAAGCGACACCATGGCCTCTGTATTTCCCATTGCCCGGATCGACTCTCCGGTGCATCCGGGGGGACGGTGGTGGTGACTCCACCGATTCGGGGCGAGGACCGTGCGACCGGGCAGAGTTGCGACCGGTAGCGTGGCGAACGCCCCGCATTGTGGACGGCGCGGTTGCGAACGCCCCTGAGTTGCGGACCGCCCAGTGGTGAAGGCCCCGGATTGTGGGCGGCTTGCGTTGCGGACGGCTTGAGTTGCGCGCCGCGGTCGCCCAGCGTCCACTTGTCCTATGAGGCTTCGAAAGACGGGAGGCGGTTCCGCCGCGTCCGTCGACCCAAAGCCCGAGCCTGCCGCGCCCGTACGCCCGGCAGGCGAAGATCGTGACGTGGCGGCGGGTGGCAGAACGGGCTCCTGGCGGCAGCGGACATCGGCACATATCGCAGAGCTCCAGGCACAGCTCGACAGGGTCGAGGCCAGGGGGATACCGGAACACGACAAGCATTTGGCGGCCAAAGCCCACCGAATGCTGGACGCCGCACGCAATGCGGTGGAGTACAAGAAAATCTGGCCCTGGCGGCCCGGGAGCACCTTCTTGCACTGGTGGGCCGGGGGCTCCGTGGACCGCGCGCAGGCCAACGTCCACGAAGCCGAACTCCTCCTCCTCCAACTGGTCCCGGCCGAGGAACTGGCCTGGCGGGGGCCCGTGATCCTCGCCCGTGGTATCCAGCATCTGGGCGGCAAGGACCCGCGGCTGCGGATTCTCGAGGCACATCTGCGCCAGAACAACAACGTCCTTGCCCCGAATTTCAAGGACCTGGCCCTCAGCGTTCTCCATGCCGCGAACCATGTCGAGGAATCCGAGATAGCCAGAGTCCGCAGTTTCCGTAACGTACTCCTGGCCACGTTTGTCGCCACCAGTGTCATTACGGTGCTCTTCATTCTCTCGGGATATCATGACCCCGACGCGTTGGCGGACAAACTCTGTTTCGACCCGCCTTCCCCCACGGAGGCCGATCCTCAACACCGCGAACATGTCTGTCCGGTGGGAATGCCCCGAAACGGCGATGACGAGGCGCAGGGTGCGGATGTTCTTCTCGTGGCGTCACTCGGTATGACGGCTGCCACTCTGACGGGCGCCGCATCGGTGAGGAAGATCCAGGGAACGGCCACCCCCTATATGGTGCCCGTGGGGTTGCTCCTTCTGCGGCTTCCCATCGGTGCCCTGTCCGCACTGCTGGGACTGATCCTCATCCATGGAGAGTTCGTACCGGGACTGTCCGCCCTGGACTCCAGCGCCCAAATCGTCGCCTGGGCCGTCGCGTTCGGGATCGGCCAGGAAGGCCTGACGCGGCTGATCGACAAACAGGGCGACAAGGTTCTGGAGAACGTGCGGGGGCCATCGCGTGGTTTCGACGAACCACCCGCCAAGCCCGAGCCGCTGAGGTCCACCATTCCCAAACCCGGTGGCCCGGGAGGGCCCGGGCCTCCCGCCGGGCCGCAGCCGCCGTCCGCCGGGCCCGAGCCGACATCCGGAGAGCCGCAGCCGCCGTCCACCGAGCCGCAGCCGCCGTCCGATGGCCGAACGCGCCGGTCACGACGTCGGTCGATGCGCCTGTCCAAGCGTGCCCGGCGCTGACGGCTCATGGGCGCGCACCACCGTGGAGAAATACCGGAGCGGCCCCTGCTCCGGGGCGGCGCTGTACGCGGGCCCGACGCCGCCACCCGTCCTCTCCCCGGCCTGGCCGGTCTCCCGGCCCCGCCGGCAGGCCACGGCTCCGTACTCCTCCGCGGCCCGGCGGCGGCCGGGGTGGCGTCCGGAGGGGCGTACGACGTCGTGCCGCGCCGCCCCGGCCGTCGCCCCTTCCGCCGGCGTCAGTCGTGCTTCGGCGCGGCCTGCTGTACGACCTCGAACGACCACACCGCGGCACTGGACGACACGGGCTTCTGCTGCGCGGCGCCCTCGCCGCCACCCTGGTGGGCAGGCTTCTTCGGACCCTCCATCCACGCCTCGAACGCGGCTTCGTCACGCCACCGCGTGTACACCAGATACGTGTCGGTGCCCTCCACCGGGCGCAGCAGTTCGAACCACTCGAAGCCGTCGGCGCTCTCCACCGCCCCGGCCCGCGCGCCGAAGCGCTTCTCCAGCACCTCGCGCTGCTCCTCGGGCACGGTCAGGACATTGATCTTCACGATGCTCATGTGCCCATCCTGCCGCAGCGCCCCCACGGAGGAGCGACCGACGGCGAAAGCGGAAGCCGAGCCGCCGGCGAGCGCGAAGGCGGGGGCGGGGACGCGACCGAGCGCGGAGGCCGGGGCGGGGACGCGACCGAGCGCGGAGGCCGGGGCAGGGACGCGACCGAGCGCGGAGGCGGAGGCGGGGAACGCGACCGAGTGCGGAGGCCGGGGCAGGGACGCGACCGGGTGCGGCGTCGGGCCCGAGCGCCGAGGCGGGAGCGCGGCCGAGAGCGGAAGGGCGGCCTGCCGCTCGCGCCGCCCCCCGGCTCCACGACTCCGCGAGCCGTCCCCCGGGGTCCAGGTTGCGTAAAATCATTCCGATATGCCGTAAAGGTGCGATTCTTTGCGACTCACGTCTAATGTTCGAGCCAATACAGAGTGGCTGTCAGCTGACGAAGGAGTGTCCTGCATCTGTAGCGGGGATCTTTCGCGATCCGGCCGGCCCGTGTCGGGCCGTCGGTTGAGGAGGAGGGGGACCGGCGAGGCGTGGCGAATGTACAGAGACGCGAACTGGCGGCGCCTCAGCTGCCGCCGAGGTCGCGCGGTGTCCTGACCCTGTGTGCCCTGTGGCTCCTCACCGGCCTGCTCGCCGCGCGCCAGGCGGCCGCCGTACTCCGCCTGCCACCGGGCCAACGCCTCACCGAACTGGAGACCTGGATAGGTCCCCACGGCGTCCTGCGGGTGCCCGGCGGCTCCCTGTACGAGAAGGGCGCGTTCGCCGGGACGCCGTTCTCCGGGATCATCCTCAAGCCGCTCACCCGGGCGGCCGAACAGGGCCTCGGCGTCTTCTGGACCTTCGGCACGCTGCTGCTCGTCGTGAGTCTCGGACTCCTCGCCGCCCGTGGTCTGCCGCGCCCGGTCTCCCGGCGCACCGCGCTGTTCGCCGCGCCCGTCGCGATCAGTCTGCTCGTGCTCTCACTGCCGGTCCGGAACACCTTCACCCTCGGCCAGACCAGCATCCTGCCGGTCCTGCTCGTGATGCTCGGCTTCCTGCCGCGCGTCTCCGCACGCCGGTCGGGCGTGCTCGTCGGGGTGGCCGCCGCGCTCCAGCCGACCGTACTGTTGTTCGCCCCACTGCTCTGGCTGACGGGACGGCGGAGGGCCGCTGCGACGGCGGCCGGTACCTTCGCCGGGTGTTCGGCCTTCGCCTGGGCCGTACTGCCGCACGACTCCACCACGTACTGGGTGCACCACATCGCGGGTGCGGGGCTCGGTGAGCCCGCCGACAGCCTCCACAACCAGTCGTTGCACGGCCTGCTGCTGCGGCTCGGCCTCCACGGCGCCCCCGAGGTGGCGCTCTACGGCGTCCTCGCGGCAGTCGTCGCCGTCCTCGGGCTGCGCCGTGCCGCCCGCTACGCGAAGGACGGCCAGCTGCTGCTCGCCGTCGCGATGACCGGCTGCGTCACCGTGGCCATCGCGCCCAACGCCTGGCTCCACCAGCAGGTGTGGATCCTGCTGGCCGTCGTCGGACGGGTGGGCCGCCGCCAGGCCGACCGGATGGTGTGGCCGGTCCTCGTCGTGATGGTGACGACGCTCAGCAGCGCCGCCGTCGTGCCCACCACCAAGGGCATTCATCTCATCGGCCAGAACGCTCCGCTGCTGGTCGCCCTGGCGGCCGCCTGCGCCGTACCGTTCCTGTCCCGCAGCTCGCCTCAGTGGCGCCGCCCGGTCCCGACGGAGTACGCCGAACCCGAGCCCGGCCCCCACCGCTGGATCCCCCTGCTGGCCTTTCTGCGCCGACCGCTCAGCCGTCCGAATCTGCTGCTCGAACTCCTGCTGATCCGGGCCGGCTACTTCTGCTACTCCTACATCCGCGGCTCCGCACCCGATACGCGCAGCGTCGCGGAGGAGCACGGCCACCAGATCCTCGGCCTCGAGACCGCCCTCCACATGGACCTCGAGCGCTGGTTCAACCACCTCGTCGCGGACTCGTGGATCGAGGGCGGCATGAACTACTACTACACGACCTTCCACTTCCTGGTGCCGCTCTCGCTGCTGGGCTGGATGTACGTACGACGGCCCGTCGCCTACCGCTGGGCGCGGACCGCCCTGGCCATCACCACTCTCCTCGCCCTCGTCGGCTTCTGGCTCTACCCGCTGGCTCCGCCCCGCCTGATGCCGCACCTCGGCTACATCGACACCGCCAACGGCCCGCAAAATCTCGCCAAGCCCGAGTTCGGCCCGCTCACCGAGCTGTCGAACCAGTACGCCGCCATGCCCTCCCTGCACATCGGCTGGTCCCTCTGGTGCGGCCTGATCATGCTGCTGCTGGCGCCGCGCCTGTGGCTGAAGCTGCTGGGCCTGCTCTATCCGGTCCTGACGACCGCCGTGATCGTGGGTACCGCCAACCACTACCTGCTCGACGCCGTCGGCGGAGCCGTGGTGCTCGCCTGCGGATTCGGCCTTCAGTACGTGCTGATGGGCCGAACGAAGGAATCGAAGGAGCGGGAGACGACGGCCGATTCGCCGGAGCCGAGCACCGCACGCGGAACACCACGGGTGCCCACGGGGTGAACCTGCCGCACCGTGCCGTCGCCTCACCGACGGCGGGGGACGGCGCCTGGGAGTGCACGCCGGGGAAAGGCGCGTCAAGGCGTTCCGGCAGTGCGGGGCGGCGGAGATCAGCCGGTGGGGCCGACCTCCGCCGCCCCGCCGGATCGCCGCACTCTTCAGGATCCGGCGAAGCGCGCCCCGCCGCCACTCGAAGGATTCACCGCTGATCCGGACAGGGGGGCAGCCCCGGGTCCTGCCCCGGGTCCAACGGCAAGATCGCGAAGTCGGACAGGACCTACTTGGGCGCCACGAGCGGAACCGAGGCCGCATCCTGCCGCGATCAGCCATCCCACCGGATCATGGGGTCATGACGGTGCGGCAGCGCACTCGAACCAGACCGTTTTGCCGCCCTCCGGCAGCGCCACGACGCCCCAGGCGTCCACGACGGCGGCCAGCAGCGCGAGTCCGCGCCCGGCCTCGTCGAGCGGGTCGGCGGAACGGACGCCCGGCATGCCGGGCGCGCCGTCCCCGACCTCCACCCGCAGCCCCTCGGGCGTACGGAGGACGAGCACGGAGCAGCGACGGTCGGGCACATGCCGTACGACGTTGGCGAGCAGTTCGGTGACGGCCAGCTCGGCGGCGTCGGCCAGCCCGGTCATCTCCCACAGCCGGAGATACATCCGGACGATGCGGCGTACGTGGCGCGCTGAGTGCTCACCGACCGTGAAGTTCATCCGGTACTGACGAGCTGGACGAACGAGCGGTGGCACGAGGTCAATTGGGGAATTCACGCCATCATCGTCAGTGCCAGTGGCTACGCTCGGCTACGGAACGAACACAACACGCCACGATGGCGGGTTGAGCAAGGGGGTACCCCATGGCGAACATCCGTGACCTGGACCCGAGCGCGTCCCCACTCGACTATTACGGCGCCGAGTTGCGCCGCTTCCGGGAGGCCGCGGGCCTCAACCAGCAGCAGCTCGGCGAGATCATCTACTGCACGGGCTCCCTGATTGGCCAGATCGAGACCGCCCGCAAGCTGCCGACCCGCGAGTTCACCCAGCGCGTGGACGCGGCGCTGGGCACGGAGGGCGCGCTGCTGCGGCTGCTGAAACTGGTCCTGCGCAGCCAACTGCCCTCGTGGTTCCAGCCATACGCGGAGATGGAGGCGCGGGCGACCCACATCTACACCTTCCAGGCGCAGCTGGTTCACGGTCTGCTGCAGACCACGGAGTACGCGCGTGCGGTGCTGGGTGCGATGCACGAGGACCGGCTGGACGAGCGGGTGGCGGCTCGTATCGAACGACAGCGCATTCTGGAGAGGGAAAACCCGCCACTGGTGTGGGTGGTGCTGAGCGAGGCGGTGTTGTGCCAGGGCATCGGTGGTCGGAAGGTGATGCGGAATCAACTGGCCCACTTGTTGGACTCACGGGAGCGGGAGTGGGTGCGGATCCAGGTGTTGCCCTTCGAGGCCGGGGCCCACGCCGGACTGCTGGGCTCATTCAACATTCTCCGCTTCGATGACGACCCCGACATCGTCTACACAGAGGACTACGGGACAGGCCAGATGACGGCCAATCCAGTAGAGGCCAAGGCTCGTTCGCTCCGTTACGATCACTTGCAGGCCGCCGCACTGTCCGTGGAGGCATCGGCGGGGTTGATCGCCCGGGTGATGGAGGAACGCTATGGGGAAGAACGCCCCTGAACTGACCGGCGCGCAGTGGCGTAAGTCCAGCTACAGCGGCGACACCGGAGGCGACTGCGTGGAGTGCGCTCCGCTCGGCGGTGCGCAGTGGCGTAAGTCGAGTTACAGCGGCGATGACGGCGGGCAGTGCGTCGAGTGCGCTCCGCTCGGTGGTGCGCAGTGGTACAAGTCCAGCCACAGCAGCGACACCGGCGGCGAGTGCGTCGAGGTCGCCGCCGTACCCTGCACCGTCGCCATCCGCGACTCCAAGGACCCGTCCGGTCCCGCCCTCACCTTCACCCGCGATGCGTTCACCGCTTTCGTGTCCGCCGCGGCGAATGGCGAGTTCCCCGTAGCGGAGTAGGTGCATTTGCCCAGGAGAGCCGACTCGCTCCGGTCCGACCGGAACTTCTCCATCTTCTGGGCTGTTCAGACCTTCTCGGAGCTCGGCAACGCGTTCTCTCTCGTGGCCGTGCCGCTGCTCGTGCTGCACGCCACCGGCTCCGCCGCACAGATGGGGCTGCTCACCGCGATTGCCGGTGCGGGCTCGATTCTGACGGGGCTGGTGGGCGGGGCATTGGTCGACCGGTTCGACCGGCGGCGCATGCTGATGCTGTGCGACGCGGCCCGCCTCGTCCTGTACGGCGCCATCCCGGTCGTCTGGGCCGTCAGCCCGCAGATCTGGCTGCTGTATGTGGTGATGGGGCTGGCCTCGATCTTCGAGATGCTCTTCAAGATCAGCTATGTCACGGCGGTGGCCAACCTCGTCGACAAGAGCAAGATCGTGGAGGCCAACGGCCGGTTGGAGGCAACGGCCGCCGTCGCGAACATCGCCGGTCCCGCGCTGGCCGGAGTCGTGGCGGGCCTGCTAGGACCGACGGCCGCCATTGCCATCAACGCGGGCAGCTTCGGCGTATCGCTGGTGGGCCTGGCCCTGATCCGGCTCCGGCCCGCCGAACCCCCCGCCGTCCGGGTTCGGGCCACGGGATGGCACGACGTACGGACCGGATTCCGTACCGGTTCGGCGTTCCTCTGGCGTACGCCGGTGCTGCGGGCGCTGACCATCCTGCTGACGGTCACCACGTTCCTCGCCCTCGGGATGACCGACGTCTTCATCTACCACCTGCGCCACGGCCTGGGGCAGGACGACCGTACGGTCGGATACGTCATGGCCCTGGCCGGACTCGGGATTTTTCTGGCCGCGGCGGCGATGTCCTTTCTCCGTCGCTCCTTCGGGTTCGGCGCCTGCTGGCTGGGCGGGTTCACCGTGGCTGCCGGGGCGGTACTGACGCTGGGGCTCTCGGACAGCCTGGCAGTGGCCGCCGCCATGATCTTTCTCTACTCCGCCGGACTGGCGCTGGCAGGCGTATCCTCCATGTCTCTGCGGCAGCAGGTGACGCCCGACCATCTCCTGGGCCGCGTGACCTCCGCGTTCTGGACCATCCACGGCAGCATTGCGCCCCTCGGGGCCGCGCTGCTCACGGCGCTGGTGGGCCGGATGGGCGCGCGGGGACCCCTGATCGGGGTGGCGCTGACGTTCCTGACCGTCGTCACCATCGCGCTGTTCACCCCCATCGCCCGCCGCCATCCGGAACGCACGCCCACCCGGCCCGCCCGGGCGTCGACGTGCGATGACGCAGTGGAAGGCGCGGATCCGCAGGTCCTGTAGGCGGGCGCGGCTCCCGGTCAGGCGTAGGTGACGCGGAGTTCCTTCACGCCGTTGATCCAGGCCGAGCGCAGCCGCCGCGGGCCTCCCACGAGCGCGATGCCGGGGACGGTGTCGGCGGATCGCGTAAAAGATCAGGCGGGCAGCGCTGGCAGGACGCGGGCGACTCCGGACTGACGACCCATCAGGACTGGTTTGCGCAAGGTGATAACGGGTCGTACAAGTGGCAAGACCCGACGCGCTGTCCGTTGTGGATGACGGCCTTGCACGACCCTTGCGTACCGGGGGTAATAGTCAGGAGACTTCTGGAAGAACTAGAACGCGTACTAGTTCTGCCGTTACGGCTGCCGCGCGACCGGCCACTCGAGGCGCCGGGACGCCTACGGACGCCAGGAGAGGACGAGCCATGGCCGCGGAACCCGTCATCGTCGAAGCCGTACGCACTCCCATCGGCAAGCGCGGAGGAGCGCTCGCCAATCTCCATCCCGCGTACCTGCTGGGGGAGACGTACCGCGAACTCCTCGCCCGCACCGGTATCCAGCCGGACTGTGTGGAGCAGATCGTCGGCGGCACGGTCACCCGCGTCGGCGAGCAGTCCATGAATCCGGCGCGCAACGCCTGGCTCGCCTGCGGACTGCCGTACGAGACCGCGGCGACCACGGTCGACTGCCAGTGCGGCTCCTCGCAACAGGCCAACCACATGGTGGCCAACATGATCGCGGCCGGTGTCATCGACATCGGCATCGGCTGTGGCGTGGAGGCGATGTCCAGGGTGCCGCTGGGCAGCGGTTCCAAGCACGGGCCGGGCAAGCCCTTCCCCGATGAGTGGAACGTGGATCTGCCCAATCAGTTCGAGGCGGCGGAGCGGATCGCACGCCACCGCGGTCTGACGCGCGAGCGTGTTGACTCGCTCGGGCTGCTGTCCCAGGAACGGGCGGCGCAGTCGTGGGCCGAAGAGCGCTTCAAACGTGAGACCTACGCCGTGCAGGTCCCGACGACGGAGGAGGAGCAGGCGGGTGGTGAGGGCATGTGGCGGCTCGTCGACCGCGACGAGGGGCTGCGCGACACCAGCATGGAGGCCCTGGGCGGGCTGAAGCCCATCATGCCGACGGCGGTCCACACGGCGGGCAACTCCTCGCAGATATCGGACGGTGCGTGCGCCGTGATGTGGGCGTCGAAGCGTATGGCGCGGGCGCTGAAGCTGAAGGCACGGGCCCGGATCGTCGCCCAGGCGCTGGTCGGCTGCGACCCGCACTTCCACCTCGACGGGCCGATCGACGCCACTCGTGCAGTTCTCGGCAAGGCGGGGATGTCGCTCCGGGACATCGACCTGGTGGAGATCAACGAGGCTTTCGCATCCGTGGTGCTGTCCTGGGCGCAGGTCTTCGAACAGGACCTGGAGAAGGTCAATGTGAACGGGGGCGCCATCGCGCTCGGGCATCCTGTCGGGGCGACGGGCGCCCGGCTGATCACCACGGCCTTGCATGAACTGGAGCGGCGGGACGGCGAGTTCGCCCTGGTCACGATGTGCGCGGGCGGGGCGCTGGCGACGGCGACCATCCTGCAGCGGCTCTGAGCTGGAGCGGGCCATCGGAAGGATGAAACAGTTCAGAGCCGCGGTAACCCGCTATGACACGTTCGGGTACGTCCACCTCGGCACCGTAACCGCCGCCGCCCTCCTCATCCGGCTCCGCTCGTGACCGGGAAGCGGTGGATTCCAACGGCGGCTCAACCTGCGGCCGGAGCACAGCCGAGGAACGGCGTTGGCCCAGCCCGTGATGGTTCACTAAAGTCGGTCGGGTGACTGCCGGGTCGGCCATGGGCCATGCACGAGTGAGGTTCCCGGCCTCGGCGTGAGCGCGAGGCGGGCAAGAGGCCCGCCCCCTTCTCCGTGTCTTTGCTCCCGGCGCCCGCATGCGGCGCCCCATCCCAGCGGATCCCAAGACCCGGAGACACACCACTGATGCCCTATGACCAGCAGTACTCGCACGAAACCGAGCTGCCGGCGGCCGCCGTCCAGCTGAACCACACCGCCATCTACGCCCGGGACCGGCACCTGTCTGCCGAATTCATCGCCGCGATCCTGGGGCTGAAGGTCGGGGCTCCGTTCGGGCCGTTCCTGCCCGTCGACCTCGGCAACGGCGTGACGCTCGACTACTACGAGAAGAGCGACGAGCCGATCCAGTCGCAGCACTACGCGTTCCTCGTGCCCGATGCGCAGTTCGACGCCATGATCGCCCGTCTGGAGGCTGTCGGGGTCACCTACTACGCCGACCCCAGCCACACCGAACCCCGCCAGATCAACCGTCTTTTCGGCGGTCGCGGCGCGTACTTCGACGACCCGGACGGCCACAACATGGAGATCATGACTCGGCCCTACGTCCGCCCCTAGCAGGCCGCCTTGCAGCGGTCCGTCGGGCCCCGCCAAGCGGGGCTCGAAGGGCACGGCTTGTTGCCTACGGTACGGCGAGCGACGACGAGCAGTCCGCCGAACAAGAACACCCGGACCCGCCCGAGGGCGTGTTTCAAAAGTAGCGCCGTCCGCCCGAAGGGCGGGGTCCGCGGCTCCCCCAGCTACCGCTGGGTGGGGGGCCCCGGCCGAAGGCTGGGGGAGTGCCCCCAGGTGCGTGCGATCGCGAGGCGGTGGGGTACCCCCGGCCGGAGGCTGGGGGAGGGACTTTTCAGAACGCCCTAGCCGCCCCCAGGAGACCTGGCGAACCGCACCGGAATCTCGAATGCCGCCCTGCGGGTTGCCCGGCGCAGCGCTTTGAGGACCGTGCCGCCAATGGTGAGGATCAGAACGACCGTCAGCACGGCGCGGGGCAGGTCCCAACCGAGCGATGTCGCCAGACAGTAGGCGAGAAAGCGGACGAGGTTGTCGTGCACCGGGGCGCCGGGGTCGAAGGAGACCCCGGTGGCCAGGCCGCCGATGTAGGGCCAGCCCTGGAGGTTCATGACGGTTCCGTACAGCACGGATGCGACCGCGCCGTACGCGGCGAGGACTACCAGCTCAGCGCGGCCCCGGAGCCGTTCCGGCCCGGGGAGCAACCCCGCCCCCATCGCCACCCAGCCCATCGCCAGCATCTGGAACGGCATCCACGGGCCCACGCCACCGGTCAGCAGCGCCGACGCGAACATCGTCACCGCGCCGAGCACGAACCCGAAGCCCGGTACGAGCACCCGACCGGACAGCACCATCAGAAAGAACATCGGCTCCAGGCCCGCCGTTCCGGCGCCGAGGGGCCGGAGCGCCGCCCCCGCGGCGGAGAGTACGCCGAGCATGGCCACGGCCTTGGGCCCCAGACCGGTGTCGGCGATCGTCGCCACGACGACGGCCACGAGGAGGGGCAGCAGTCCGGCGAACAGCCAGGGGGCGTCCCTGGAGTGAGCGAGGCCCGAGTGGGGATCGGCGAGGAGGGGCCAGCCGAAGGCGGCGACTCCGATCGCGGAGACGAGCACGAGCGCGGCCACCGAGCGCGCTCCGAGCCGAATGGCCCGCGCCCTCGGGCGCCCGGGGCCCGGCGTCCCGGGGCTCGGTGTCCCGGGGCTCGGTGACCTGCGGCTCGGCGTCCCGGGGCCTGGACGTCCGGGATCCGGTGGCCCAGGGCGCAGCGTCGGCTCGCCTCGGGGCTTGCGGGGTCGGTTCATCGGGCGCCTCCCGGCCGGTCGGCGGCGCTCGGCCGGTCCGTGCGTTCCGGCCGGTCGGCGGGGCCCGGCCGGTCCGCGCCCGGCCCGTCGACGACGGCGCCTGGCTCGCCTGCAGGACTCGGCGCTTCCGCACCCGGCGCGTATGCGGGACTCGGCTCGTCCGTGGGACTTGGCGCGACCGTTCCCGGCGCTGCCGCGAGCCCCGGCCCGTCTGTTCCCGGTGTGCCCGCGGGACCCGGTGCTTCCGCACCCGGCGCGTATGCGGGACCCGGCTCGTCCGTGGGACTCGGCGCGTCCGTTCCCATCGCGTCCGCGGGACGCGGCCCGTCCGGACCCGGCTCGTCCGCGGGTCCCGGCCGACTGGAGGGGCCCGGTCCGTCCGGGGTGCCCGGGAGCTCCGCAGCCAGAGCGGAGCGGACCTGAGACACCGTCAACCAGCGTTGGGGCGTGAGGATCTTCGACAACTGGGGGGCGAAGGCAGGGGAGGAGACCACCACATCCGCCGTCGGGCCGTCCGCGACCAGCTCGCCGTCGGCCAGGATCACCACCCGGTGGGCGAGTTCGGCCGCCAGTTCCACATCGTGCGTCGCCAGAACGACCGCATGGCCGTCGGACGCAAGGTCACGCAGAATCTCCACCAGCCGCTGCTTCGCGGCGTAGTCGAGACCGCGGGTCGGCTCGTCCAGCAGGACCAGCTGCGGCCGTGCCGCCAGGACGACCGCCAGCGCGAGCGCCAGCCGCTGGCCCTCCGACAGATCGCGCGGGTGGGTGGCCTCCGGTACGTCGGGCAGCAGTCGGGCGACCAGTGCGCGGCAGGTGCCCGGCGCGGCCTTGGCGTCCCCGTCGGCTGCCGTGCACTCCGCCGTGACCGTGTCCGCGTAGAGCAGATCGCGCGGATCCTGTGGTACGAGCCCGACCTTGCGGATCAGCTCACGCGGGCTCGTACGGTGCGGGACCGCGCCGCCCACCCGCGCGGAACCGTTCTCCGGCTCGTGCATCCCGATGAGTGTGCGCAGCAGTGTCGACTTGCCCGCGCCATTGCGGCCCATCAACGCCACGGTCTCGCCCGGTCGTACGGACAGCGGAACCCGGCGCAGCGCCTCGGTCCGACCGCGCCGGACCGACAGCCCCACTGTCTCGGCGACGGGCTCGGCACGGGCAGGTTCGGGGAGGGTGTACGGGGTGAGCGGGGCCAGCCGCTCCCGCAGCGGGGCCGCCTTCCGCCGGGCGTCCCGTACGGACAGCGGGAGCGGGGACCAGCCCGCGAGGCGGCCGAGCGAGACGACCGGCGGGTGGACCGGTGACACGGCCATGACCTCGGCCGGATCGCCGGCGACCGCGGGTTCACCAGGGGAAGGGAGGAGGACGACCTGGTCGGCGTACTGGACGACACGCTCGAGCCGGTGTTCGGCCATCAGGACGGTTGTGCCGAGGTCGTGCACCAACCGTTGGAGTACGGCGAGGACTTCCTCGGCCGCGCCGGGGTCCAGGGCGGACGTCGGCTCGTCCAGGACGAGGACTCGCGGATGGGGGGTGAGGACGGAGCCGATGGCGACACGCTGCTGCTGTCCGCCGGACAGGCTCGCGATGGGCCGGTCCCGGAGATCGGCCAGCCCGAGCAGATCGAGGGTCTCCTCGACGCGCCGGCGCATGACGGCCGGGGCGAGGCCGAGGGACTCCATGCCGTAGGCGAGTTCGTCCTCGACCGTGTCGGTGACGAAGTGGGCGAGCGGGTCCTGGCCCACGCTGCCGACGACATCGGCGAGTTCACGCGGCTGGTGGGTACGGGTGTCGCGGCCCGCGACGGTGACCCTGCCCGAGAGCGTGCCTCCTGTGAAGTGCGGTACGAGTCCGTTCACGGCCCCCAGGAGTGTCGACTTGCCGACACCCGAGGGGCCGATGAGAAGGCAGAGTTCGCCCTCGGGGACGGTGAAGTCCACCTGGCGCAGCGCGAAGTCGCGCGCACCGTCGTAGGCGACCGACACCTGCTCGAACCGGATCACGTGTTCTCCTCCGGAGGGGTGGGGCGGGACGCCGCAGGGGCCGGTGCGGCCTGGGTCCCACGGACATGCGAGGGGCCGGGGCGAGGTGGTGCCGGAGCGACGAACGCCGGAAGCAGACCGACCAGAACGGCCGCCGCGGGCGCCGCAGGAAGCACCGGGGCGAGGAGGGGGACGACGGACGGGTTCAGGGCCGCAGGGTCCTGCGAGGCGTACAGGATCACGAGCGTGGCCACCACGACGCCCGAGCCGGACACCAACCAGGCCCGCAGCCCCCATACATCCGGGCGGTAGCGGCTGCGTACGGACCGGCGGCCGCCGAGCCAGAGCCCGGCGAGGGCCGCGACCACACCGGCCAGCAGCACCGGGAGGCCGAAGCCCGCGCCCTGCGCGGCCAGCAGCCCGTAAGTGCCGGTGCAGACGCCGAGCAGACCGCCGAGGGTGAGCGCGGTCGTGGTGTGCCGGACCGGGGCCGGGACCTGGGCCGTACGGCCGTAGCCGCGCGCGTCCATGGTGGCGGCCAGGGCCACGGACCGTTCCAACGCGCCTTCCAGGACCGGCAGCCCGATCTGCAGCAGGGCTTTGACGCCCTTGTCCGGACGGCCGCGCAGCCGCCGGGCGGAACGGAGCCGTACGACGTCCGCGACCAGGTTCGGTGCGAAGGTCATGGCGACGACGACGGCGACGCCGACCTCGTACAGCGCGCCCGGCAGGGACTTGAGCAGCCGGGCGGGGTTGGCGAGGGCGTTCGCCGCCCCGAGGCAGGCCAGCAGGGCGGCGAGCCTCAGCCCGTCGTACAGCGCGAAGACCAGTCCCTCCAGGGTGACCCGGCCGCCGATCCGGACGCCCTGAGCCCAGTGGGGGAGAGGGACTTCAGGGAGGGTGAGGAGGGTGGTGCTGCCCGGTATGGGCGAGCCGAGGAAGACCGAGAAGACCAGCCGGATCGCGATGACGGCGAGACCGAGCATGAGGAAGGCCCGGTAACTGCGGGCCCAGGGCGCGTCGGTGCGGCGTACGGCGACGACATAGCCCGCGACGGCGACCAGCAGCCCGAGCAGCAGCGGATTGGTGGTCCGCGAGGCGGCGGTGGCGAGACCGAGCGCCCACAGCCACCAGGCTCCGGCGTGCAGCGCGTTGCTGCGCCGAGCCTCCGGTACGCGCAGCGCCGCCGCGGGCGGGCGCAGCAACGCACCGCGAAGGCGCCGGCCGGCTGGGGCGCGGTCGTACTCCGTGCTCATCCGCGTCGGCGGCGGGACTGCCATACCGCTGCGGCTCCGAGTGCCAGGACGGCCGCGAGGCCCGCGAACAGGCCTGTCGCCGGGCCGCCGTCGCCGGAGTCCGCCGCACCGGGCCCCGGATTCGGCTGTGCGGACGCCCCGGCCTTCGACGAGGTGCCGCCCTTGGACGAGTCGTTGCCCTCGGACGAGTTGTTGCCCTTCGAGGAGGCGTCGCCGGAGACCTGTTCGCCGCAGCCCGTCTCCGGGTAGCCCGCGATGGCGCACAGCAGCGCGTCGGAGCCATAGCGCAACGGCTTCGCCACCGCCGCCAGCGCCTCCGCCGAGGTCGCGTCCTCGGGGACGCTCACACACTCCGTACGCCGCCCCGGCGGGGTCTCGCCGCTGGGTGCGTCCGCCGGGGTGCCGAAGTCCAGGACGAGTGCGACCCGTTTGGACCCGGGCTCGGCGGCGGGCGTACGCGAGCAGATGGCGTCGAAGCCTGCCGCGCCCCGGGGTTGCGCGGCGTCGGCGGAGTCCTCGCTGATGGCGAAGCGGAAGCCCTGCACAGCGCCGTCCGAGGGCCGCACCATGGCCGGTCCCTGGGTGGAGTAGATCCATCTGCCGCCGTCCCGGTCCCAGAACGACCAGTAGCGGTACCCCTGTCCGTGCGCGGGCCCGGCCCCCAGGGTCACCACCATCGCAGCCGCCCCGGCCGCGACGGCCACGGCCTTCGACGCGGCCCGGGACACGGCACGGCTCATGCCTGCTTCTTGCGGCTGCTCAGCAGAAAGCCGATGCCGATGCCCGCGACCAGAAACACGCCGACCGCCCACCAGACCGTCATACCGCCCCCGGAGGAGTCCTTCTTCTCGGCCGCGGAGGACGGCTTGTGTGTCGCGTGCTCGGCTGCCGGCTTCGGCCCGGTGGCGTTCAGCTGCCGTACCAGGTCTTTGCCTCCGAAGTCGTGCGGGTCGGCGCCCGCCGCGTGTGCGGCGAGGACCAGCGTGCCCAGTCCGGCCGGGTTGTCCCTCGCCCACGCGGCGGAGTTCCGCTCCAGCCACGTCAGCGGTGCCTCGGCCTCGTCCCGGTGCCCGCCCGCCGCCAGCGCTATCACCGCATCAGCCGTGTTGGCGTAGTCCGGCACGGGCTTGTCGGAGCCGGGCGCGAGGGCCGCGAGGTGCTGCCCGTCCTTCTTCAGGAGGCGGGAGAGGTGCGCGGCCGCGCCACCCGCGGCCTCGTCCGGCTCGCGCGCGTCCTTGGAGTCCGCGGATCCGCACTCCAGCGGTTCGACGTCCGTGGAGTCGTCCCCTCCCGGCGGATCGACGACCAGGCCCTTGCCGAGTCCGGCGAGCGCACCGGCGGCGGTCGCGTCGGCGTTGGGGGCCAGCTTGCCCTTCTTGTCCGGCTTGTAGGCGAACGCGCCGCGCTCGCCGTCCTTCTCGTCGCAGCCCAACTGGAAGGTGAGCAGCGCGTCGTACGCCGAGGGGCCCTTGCCGGGCTTGACCTCCTCCGGCTTCCCGCCCGCTGCGGTGAGCGCGCCGATCACCACCGAGGTGGAGTTGGCGTCGCTCGGGCCGCCGGGGTTGTAGCTCCAGCCGCCGTCCCGGTTCTGTACGGACCGCAGCCAGTCCACGGCCTCGGTCACGTCCTTGTCGTGCCCGCCGAGGGCAGCCAGCGCCTGCACCGCGGCCGCGGTGGCGTTGCTGTCCAACGGGGTCTTCGCGTCGCACTTCCCGGCGGTGTCCGCACGGTACGCCGTGAAGCCGCCCGAGGCGCACTGCTGTCCGGCCAGCCAGTCCACGGCCTTCTTCGCCGGGGTCACCCCGGCCGTGTCCTGCGCGAGCAGGGCGACGGACTGCCGCCACACACCGTCGTACGTCGGGTCCTTGGTGCCGTACAGCCCGTCCGGGAGCTCCGGTGCGGGCGGGGCCTTGGGCGATGGTGAACCGGCGGCCGGGACCCCGTACGCGACGGCGGTCGCGGCGGAGGAGCCGGATAAGCCGGAGAAGGGGGCGGCGCCGGACGGGGCGGACGCGGCGGACGCTGCCGGGGCGGCGGTCACGCAGAGCACGGCGGACGCGCCGAGCGCGGCGGCGCCGCGGCGCAGTCTCCCCGGCCGGGACAGTCTCCCCGGCCGGGAGCGCGGGGAGAACTCCCCGGGATGATGCAACATCGGGCGGGTGCCTTTCGGTAGCGGATGCAGCCGGATCCGCTGCGCACCGCGCTCGGCCGTGTGCACGGGGACGTACACACACGGGCGGGGGCACCGGGCTCCGGCTCCGTATGCCTCGACGGTGCCGGTCGCCGGGCGTGGCCGTGGGATGGCCCGTCCGGAGACAGGAGCCGGTCACATCCGCCAGGGCGTTCCGGCTCGACGCCCTCCGGCGCCTCACGGTTGCGGGTCAGCGCCGGAATTGCACCGGCTTTCCCCTGTCGGATGTGGTATCGACCTGCATACTCTACCGGCCGACCGCAAGAAGGGGCTCACGGGCGGGCGAAAGGACAGCGGCCCCTCCTCTTCCCGGACTTCGGCGAGTGCCCCCTTTGCCCCCTCTACGGACTCCGAGAGCCTCGTTCCGGAGGCGGGCCGCGGTCTCGTGGCTGCCCATCGCGCGCACCCTGTCACGTACCAACAGTTGCCCTGCCGACAGGCGTTGACACGCGCTCCCGGCAAGGGGTCACGTCCCCGTGGCTGTCGGTTCGCCCGACAATTCCGTGATCCTGGTGTCCAGGAGGATCCAGGTGTCCGGCGGCAACCCGGCAGGTGCGGGCGGAGGTACCGGTCGCTGCTCCTCCACCCAGGCAGTCCCGACAGCGGCGGTGGCGACCTGTCGCCAGAATCGGGCCGCGCCCTTGTTCGCTTCCTGGAAGGCGATGCCCCACGGCCCGGGCTGCGAGCGCAGCAACGCGAGGGCTGCCCGTCGGCCGACGTCCTGCCTCCGGAGGGCGCGCACAATGAAGAAGGCCGCGATGGAGTGGGCTCCGCCGGGGAGTTCACGGATCAGTGAGAATCCGGCGAGCGTCGCACCGTGATGAAGGAGATACGCGCGACGACCTGGCTCGCCGAAGAACAGCGGGAGTGTCCGATACGTGAACGACCCGTCGTCACCCGGCAGGAAACCGAGAAACTCCGACATGTCATGCCGATACAACTGAGCCAATCGCTCGACGGCGGGTCGCAGCTCGTCGGTAGCGGCACGCAGGGTGACCGCGGCCTGGTCCGTTGCTGAGTCCATCGAGAGATCATCGCAACTGGGCCCGTCTCGGGCAGGCGAACCCGCGTTGCCGCAGGGAAGGTTCAACAATCCAACAAGTCAATGGTCCAACGGCCGCTGTGCGATGCGCGTGACCGCGCCGGGCGGCGAGCGACGTCGGTCCGGCACTGGATATGCCGCCCCGTCAGCCGAGGCGGCCGACGTGGATCACCATGATCGTGACCGTGTCCTCGGTGGACCGAGGATCGACCGCCCCGCCACCTGGGTCCCGAGCCACTCCCGCCCCCGGGTCCGGCGACTCGGCCCCCTCGCCCCTCCCCGTGCCCCGTCGCAAGGCGGGCGGCGGCAGGAGCGACCCACGCGTTCGGGGACGCGGCGCACAGAGCTACCGCTCGGTAACTGAGCGTGTATTTCTCACAGTCGCTTCATGACAGACGTGACTGTCCCGCTCCAGGGCAACGTGGAAATCTCGTGCCGTCACCGGCCGAGGGAGTGGGATGAACAAGGGGTACGCCGTCTACTGCGACGCCGACCGGCAGTTCTACGACGCCCCGCACCGGCTGTCGGCCTCGGCGGACGCGAAGACGGGGCCGGACGGGGGCACCGGTCCGGACGGGGGCACGGATCCGGACGGGGGCACGGGTCCGGACGGTGTGGACCGGGCGCCCGGCAGTACGGGACCTGAGGGTGCGACCGGGGCGCCCGGCGGGACGGGACCGGCCACCGGAAGTACGGGCAAGGGGGTCCTCTACGAGGCGGCGCGGCGCGAGGTGCCCGAGGGCTGGCAGCGCCATCGCTCCGGGGACTGGCTGGCCTTCCGCTCCCTCGGGGCCCGACTCCCCGGCCAGGGATGGAAGATCCATGTCTCGGCGTGCCTGGACAACGCCGAGAAGGTGCTCGCCAAGGTCTGGGACCACTGTGTGCCGCGGGGCGTCGCCTTCAAGTTCATGCCGAGCCGCTATCTGCTGCACATCCGTAACGCGAAGTACGCCGACCGGGGCAGCAGCGGCAAGTTCATCACCGTCTACCCCAGCGACGACGAGCAGTTCCGCACCCTCGCCGAGGACCTCGACGCGCTGCTGGCGGACGAGCCGGGCCCGTACATCCTCAGCGACCTGCGCTGGGGCGCCGGGCCGGTGTACGTGCGCTACGGCAGCTTCACCGAACGCCACTGCTACGGCCCGGACGGCGAGTTGTGCCCCGCGATCGAGAACGCCGAAGGGCTTCTCGTCCCCGACCGCCGGGATCCGGCCTTCCACGTCCCGGACTGGATCACCCTGCCGCACTTCCTCGAACCGCATCTCGCCGCCCGCTCCGCCACCACGACCACCGGCCTCCCGTACACCGTCGACCGCGCCCTGCACTTCTCGAACGGCGGAGGCGTCTACGCCGGACGCGATCGACGCACCGGCGAGCGGGTCGTCCTGAAGGAGGCCCGGCCGTACGCCGGCCTGGCGGCGGACGGCGCCGATGCCGTGACGCGACTGGAGCGGGAGAAGACCGCGCTGGAACGGCTGTCGGGGCTGCCCTGTACCCCCGAGGTGCGGGACTGGTTCACGCTCGGCGACCACCGGTTCCTGGTGCTGGAGTACATCGAAGGGCGCCCGCTCAACAGCTTCTTCGCACGGCGCCACCCGTTGATCGAGGAGGATCCCGGCGAGGACCGTCTCGCCCGGTACACCGACTGGGCCCTGCGTATGCACCGGCTGGTCGAGGAGGCCGTCGAAGCGGTCCACGGGCGCGGCGTGGTCTTCAACGATCTGCATCTGTTCAACATCATGGTCGCGGAGGACGAATCCTCCGTTGTCCTGCTGGACTTCGAGGCGGCAGCGCATGTCGACGAGGGGCGGCGCCAGGTCATCGCCAACCCCGGCTTCGTCGCTCCCGCCGACCGCAGGGGCTTCGAGGTCGACCACTATGCGCTCGCCTGTCTGCGTATCGCCCTCTTCCTGCCATTGACCAGCCTCTTCGCCATCGACCCGGACAAGGCCGCGCATCTGGCGGAGATCGCGGCGGAGCAGTTCCCGGTGGAACGTGCCTTCCTCGACGAGGCGGTCGCGGAGATCACCCGCGGACCGACGGCCCGGCGGGGACGGCGGGCAGGGCAGGATGCCATCGGCTATCTGCCCGTGGACCTCGCCGACTGGCCACGCAGCCGGGACTCCATGGTCCGGGCCGTGCTCGCCTCGGCGACGCCGGAACGAGAGGACCGTTTCTTCCCCGGGGACGTGGCGCAGTTCGCCGCCCCCGGCGGCGGAGCCTGCTTCGGCTACGGCGCGGCCGGGGCGCTCCACGCCCTCGCCGAGACCGGTGGCGCGCGCTGTCCCGAGGCCGAGGAATGGCTGCTGCGAACGGTGAAGGACCCGGCCTCCGGCACCCCCCTCGGCTTCTACGACGGCCTGTCCGGCATCGCCTGGCTGCTGGACCGGCTCGGGCACACCGAACGCGCGCTCGACCTGGTCGGCATCGCCCTCTCCCAGGACTGGGAGGGGCTCGGACCCGACCTGCACAGCGGGCTGGCAGGCCTGGGCCTCGCCCTCGACGCCCTCGGCGCATCCACGGGCGACAGCGCGCTGCACGACACGGCGCTGCGCTGCTCCCGCCTCGTCGCCGAGCGGACCCCCGGCCCGGGCTCCCCAGGTGCTCACGGGGAAAGCGGCGGCGGCAGGTCTGCCCGAGCCGGGCTTCTCCACGGCGCCACCGGCGGGGCGCTGCTCCAGCTGCGGCTGTACGAGCGCACCAGGGACCCCGCGCTGCTCGACCTCGCCGGCCAGGCACTACGGCGTGACCTGGCCCGCTGCGTACGAGGCGCCGGCGGGGCCCTGCAGGTGGACGAGGGCTGGCGCACCATGCCGTACCTCGGTGCGGGCAGCGTCGGCATCGGCATGGTGCTGGACGACTATCTCGCTCACCGCTACGACGAGGAGTTCGAGCACGCGCGCGGCGGGATCGTACGAGCCGCTCAGGCGAAGTTCTACGCCCAGCCGGGCCTGTTCCGGGGTGCGGCGGGAATGGTCCTCCATCTCAGCCGTACGACGGCCGCGGGTCCCGGCACGCACGCCGCCGATCTGCGCCGTCAGATCGAGTCGTTGGCGTGGGGCGCCGTTCCCTACCGGGGCCATCTCGCCTTCCCCGGTGAGCAGATGATGCGGCTGTCCATGGACCTCAGCACCGGCACCGCCGGATGCCTGCTCGCGCTGGGCAGCGCACTGCACCGTGAGCCGGTGCACCTGCCCTTCCTCCCACCGCTCCGCCCCGCCGCTCACGCGGCCCCAGAGCCGGCTCCCCTCCCGGGAGCCGTGGCAAGCACACCGTCCCCATGAAGGAAAGGAACAAGAGACATGTCTCTCCTCGACCTGCAGTCGCTGGAAACCCCGAAGGACGAGCTGACGGGCGACGTCGCCACGGGCGGCGGCAGCCGCGCGAGCCTGCTCCTCTGCGGTGACAGCAGCCTGAGCGTCACGACCTGTAACTGATCTCGGCGCTACGCCGGGTGCAGTGTCCGGCGTAGCGGAGGGTCGGTCGCAGCGGCCCCGGGCGGTCCGCCGCCCGGGGCCTCGCCGCGGTACGGGCGGATGCCCGAGCGCCGACGCCCGCGGGCGGCCGTTCGGCGCCACACCGCCCCTTCCCCCGGAACCACCGCGAGCAGCCGGGAGCCAGGGCCCAGCGACGCCGACCGCTCCCCCGGACAGTCGCACCCCATCCCGTGATCGGCTCAACGTCCAGGTCGCTGGGACACGTTCTGCACGTTCCGGGAGGAGGCGCGGCACGTCCCCATGGGCCGCAGTTCCGCCTCCGCCACCGTCCCCGAGCGAGGACCCCACCGCGTATGGCCCCGACACCGCATGCCTCCGCTCCCGACACGGTCTCCGCTGCCGCCTCGAACGCCGCCTCCTCCGACGCCGCCGCGGGGGCGGTAGCCGGGCTGCGGCCCGACGCCGCGGCACGCCGCCTGCTGGCCCGGGCGGCCCGGCTCAACGCGGCCCGCACGGCGGCCGTCTTCCTGTTCGGCACGGTCTCCGCTGCCGCGACCGTAGCCCTGCCCGCCGTGCTCGGGCACACCCTCGACCTCGTCCTGGACGGAGGCGGGGCATACGGCCGCACGCTGGCGCTGTGTGCCGCGCTCATCGCGGCCGATGTGGTGTCGGACGCGATGGCCGCCCTGCTCACCGGTACCACCAACGCCCGCTGCGCCGCCTGGCTGCGCGGGCGCGGGCTGGCCCATCTGGCGGCCGTCGGGCCGCACCGGGCCGCGGGTTTCACCCCCGGCGATCTGGTGACCCGGCTGACCGTCAACGCCACCGAGGCGGCCACCGCTCCCGCCACGGCGGCCATCGGACTGGTCTCGCTGTTCACCCCGCTCGGCGGCCTGGTGGGGCTGGCGCTCATCGACCCGTGGCCGGCGGCGGTGTTTCTCGCCGGAGTTCCTCTCCTGATCGTTCTGTTGCGGGCCTTCACCAGCAGCTCGTCCGAGAGTGTCGCGCACTATCAGCACGTCCAGGGCGATATTGCGGCCCGTCTGATGGAGGCTCTGGGCGGTGCGCGCACGATCGCCGCGGCCGGTACCGAGGAGCGGGAACGTGCCCGCGTACTCGCCCCGCTGCCCGAACTGGGCGTCCAGGGGCGGAGGATGTGGCAGGTGTACGGGCGGGCCGTCGTCCAGGGGGGCGTGCTCGTGCCGCTGCTGCAGACCGCCGTCCTCGCCGTCGGCGGGATACGGCTGGCCGCCGGGGACATGAGTGTCGGCGAACTGCTCGCGGCCTCCCGCTATGCCGCCCTCGCCGCTGGCCTCGGCGCGGTCGTCGGGCAGCTCAACTCCCTGGTGCGCAGCCGGGCCGCGGCCCGGCGCATCGTGGAGCTGCTGGCCCTGCCCGCGGTGGACCACGGGACACGCCCGCTGCCCCAGGGCGGGCCCGGGCGGCTCGAACTGCGCGGCGTCACCGTGACGCGCGGTGGAGAGCCGGTGCTGAGGGGCGTCGATCTGGTCCTCCCCGGGGGGACGACCATGGCCGTGGTCGGGCGCTCCGGTGCGGGCAAGTCCGTACTGGCAGCCCTCGCCGGGCGGCTGGCCGACCCCGGGAGCGGGCAGGTGCTGCTGGACGGAGTGGCACTGACCGAGTCCGATCCGGCGGGGCTCCGGCGGGAGGTGGGGTACGCCTTCGAGCGGCCTGCGCTCTTCGGCGGCACGGTGGGGGAGGCCATCGCCTTCGGGGCGTACGAACCGTCCCCCCAGGAGGTCGAGGACGCCGCGCGGGCGGCGGGCGCGGACACCTTCATCCGGCGGCTGCCGAGCGGTTACGGCACCGCGCTCGCCGACGCGCCGCTGTCCGGGGGAGAGCTGCAACGGCTCGGCCTGGCCCGTGCCTTCGCCCACGCGGGCCGTCTGCTGGTGCTCGACGACGCCACCTCGAGCCTGGACAGCGTCACCGAGCGGGAGGTCGGGCGGGCGCTGACGCGTGACGTACGGCCGGGCAGCCGTCTGCTCATCGCCCACCGGGCCTCGTCCGCCGCCCGCGCGGACCTGGTGGCCTGGCTGGAGGACGGCCGCATACGGGCGGTCGCCCCGCACGAGGTGCTGTGGGAACACCCGGACTACCGGGCGGTGTTCGCCGACGACTCGGCATCGGCGGGGGACAGCGGCAACGAGGGCGGCGGGGGCCCGCGGGGCCTTTCCGGGAGCGGTGCCCAGGTCGGTCGGAGCCCTGGAGCCGAGGGGATCGCCAAGGTGGCCCCGGGGGGCGCCGGAGCAGGGAACACACCGCACCGCCTCGGCGACGACGGCGGCGGGGCGGGAGGCGTCGGATGAGTGGCACGAACCCGCGTTCGCCGGATGGGCGATTCCTTACGGCTGGGCGGGACTCGGCGGCTGGTCGGGGGGCCGTACCCGGTCGTGACCCGGCGCCTGGGCACCACTCCCGGAGAGGGCGGAACCGGGCGGTTGCGTGCGGTTCCGTGGTGGGGCGGGCCCTCGCAGCGGCGTGGGCCTCCGTGGTGGGGCGGGGCTCGGCAGCCGCGCCGAGTCCGGCCGGGCGGAGCAGCGCGACCGGGGAGACCCCCGACGGGCAGGGCACTGCCGGGAAGGCCCACGCCGAGGAAAGTCCCGTGACGGAGAAGGTTCTTGCCGGGGAAGGCCCCGTGGCCGGGAAGGGCTTCGCCGGGCCGTCCCGGCCTGCGGCGAAGGCCCCGCGGGCGGGGACGCCCGGAGCGGGCACACTGCGCCGGGTCGCGCCGCAGGCCCGGCGGTTCCTCGCGCGCCGCCGCCGCGTCCTTCTGGGGCTGGCCGGCTGGTCGTTGCTGGAGTCGGCGCACACCTTCCTCGGCGGCTACAGCGCCGCCAGGGCCCTGGACGACGGCTTTCTCGCCGGACGGACCGGAGCCGGGCTGGCCTGGCTCGCCCTCGCCGCCGTGGCGATCGTCGCCGGAGGACCGGCCACCAGCGGGGTGTTCCGCGGCCTGGCCGGGCTCGTGGAGCCCCTGCGGGACAGCCTGGTGCGCCGGGTGGTCTCCGGTGCCCTGAGGGCGGCGGTCGCCGGACCGGCGGCGCGGGCGGACAGCGCCGCCGTCTCCCGCCTCACCCAGCAGACGGAGACCGCCCGGGACAGTTTCGCGGGACTGGTACTGGTGGCCCGCTCCTTCGTGTTCACCGCCGCCGGGGCGCTGCTGGGCCTCGCGTCGCTCGCTCCGCAGCTATTGCTCGTCGTCCTGCCACCGCTGCTCCTCGGTCTGCTGCTGTTCGCCGCCACGCTGCTCCCGATGGCCGCCCGCCAGAGGGACTTCCTCCGCGCCGACGAGGCCCTGGCCGGACGGTTCGGGGCGGTCGCGACCGGGCTGCGGGACATCGTGGCGTGCGGGGCTCAGGAGCGTACGACCGAGGAGGCCGGCCGGCTGATCGCCGTACAGACGGCGGCCGCGCGGTCCCTCGCGCGCTGGGCGGCGGCGCGCAACCTGGCCCTGGGGGTGGCGGGGCAGCTTCCGGTCCTCCTGCTGCTGGCCGCGACCCCCTGGCTGCTCGGGCAGGGGCTCACGGCGGGCGCGCTGCTCGGCGCGCTCACGTATCTGACCCAGGCGCTGCTGCCTGCCCTGAACACCCTGATGACCGCGCTCGGAGCCGCAGGCACACGGCTGCTGGTCATCCTCGACCACCTGACCGCCGACGACGCGGGCACAGTGGCCACGAACCCCCGGGCGCCCGTACGGCCGGAGTGCGCCGCCTCCGAGCCCCCGCTCGTCGAACTCCGTTCGGTCACCTTCGCGTACGGTCCGGGTGCACAGCCCGTCCTCCGCGACCTCGATCTGGTGGTCGAGCCGGGGGAGCATCTCGCCGTGGTGGGCCCCAGCGGCATCGGCAAGTCGACGCTCACCGCTCTGGTCGCGGGTCTGCTCGCACCGGACCGGGGCGAGGTGCGGGTGCGGGGAGAGCCGGTACGCCACGGCGGCGCGGAGCGGCAGGCCGGGCGGCTGCGGGTGCTGATCCCGCAGCAGGCCTACGTCTTCACGGGCAGCCTGCGCGAGAATCTGCTCTATCTGTGTCCGGAGGGGACCGGGGTTCCACCGCAGGCGGTGGAGGCATCGTCGGAGGCGGTCGGCCTCGGCCCGCTGGTGCGCAGGCTCGGCGGGTTCGACGCACCGGTCGAACCGGCCGCTCTCTCGCAGGGGGAGCGGCAGCTGGTCGCACTGGCCCGGGCCCATCTCTCGCCCGCCCCGCTGGTACTGCTCGACGAGGCGACGTGCCATCTGGACCCGGCGGCCGAGGCACGCGCCGAACGGGCCTTCGCCGAGCGGCCCGGCACGCTGATCGTGGTCGCCCACCGGATCAGCTCGGCGCGGCGGGCGGACCGCGTGCTGGTGCTGGACGGCGTACGCGCCGCCTGCGGGCCGCACCGGGATCTGGTCCAACGGTCACCGCTCTACCGGGACCTGGTCGGGCACTGGCACGCCGCCGACTCTCCACCGGACCGGGCCCGGCGCCCCTGAACGCGCGGAACCCCTGAACGCCCGGCACCCCTGAACGCACACGGCGCCCCTGAACTGAACGCACACGGCGCCCCGCGCCGACGACCGCCCGGGCGATCATGCCAGACCCGCGATCCCCTCGTCCCCGCGCCCGTCGTCCCCGCCCCCGTCTCCCCGCGCCCGTCTCCCCGCGCCCGTCTCGTCCGGGCGTGCGTCCGGGCCCGTTTGTCGGCTCCGGTCCCCGTGGGCCCGCTCTCCAGGCCGCCCCAGGCCCGGCCGAGGCGCACTGCACAGGCTCGCCCAGGCCCCATGGCGTCCGCGTCCCGTGCCCCCGTCCGTGGGGCCCGTGTCTCCGGGGGCGCCCCTACCGTGCGGCGCGCCCCATCGGCGGCTCTCAGATGCGTCGGCTGCTCTGAGAGGGACGGCACCGTCCCCGCGCTACACCCAGCCCGCGCCGCGCGATATGCGTATGGCGTCCACGCGGTTGCGTGCTCCGGTCTTACGGGTGATCGCGGACATGTAGTTGCGTACGGTCCCGTTGGAGAGGTGCAGACCGCGTGCGATCTCGGCGATCGTGGCGCCTTCGGCGGCCAGCGAGAGCACGCTCAGCTCGCGGGGTGTCAACGGCATTTCGGCGGCCTGGAGAAAGCCGAAGGCGAGCGATTCGTCCACGAAGCGCTCGCCCGCCGCGACCTGCCGGATGCCGTCGAGTAATCGCTGCGGGCCCGCGTCCTTGTTGACGTAGCCCAGGGCGCGTGCCTCGAAGGCCCGGCGCAGCAGCCCGGGTCTCGCCACGGTGGCGAGTACGAGCAGGGCGGCGCCCTTCCCGGTCACCCGGCAGCCGAGCTCCGCCGCCGCGCCGAGCGTCGTCGGGCCCTCGGAGTCGACGTCCACGACGCACACATGGGGTTGCACCGCATACGCCTTCCGCGGCGCGGTGGCCCACGACGCCGACGCCACCTCGAGGTCACCCTCCTTCCGCAACAGGGCGACCAGCGCCGACCGCAGCAGGCTCGTGTCGTGCACCAGAAGTACCCGGATCACTCTTGCCCCCTCCTGGTCCTACGGCAGATGCGGCACCCTCCGCACGCACGCCGTCAATTCATACAAGCCGTTGCCCCGTCCTGTACGGGAGAACCGGCCATGAGGGGGGCGCAGGGGCGCAGGGGCGGCACATCGTGCGCCCGGCGTGTGACCCAAGGAATCGCGCGCCCCCGGCTGAGCTGTTGCGCTACCGGGGCGCGGTGAGGTCGATGAGGTGGCAGACCGTCTCGATGTCAATCTTCACTTGGGCGATCGACGCGCGCCCGGAGAGCCAGGTGATCAAGGTCGAGTGCCAGGTGTGCTCGATGACCCGCACCGCGGAGAGCTGCTCGGGGGTGGGCGGGCCGTCCAGTCCCATGGACTCGAGGATGATCGCGGTGGTCAGCCGGGAGACGGTGTCCACCTCGGGGCTCACCGAGCGGTCGGCGAAGGTCAGAGCCCGTACCATCGCGTCCGCGAGATGCGGTTCCCGCTGCATCGCACGGAAGGCCCGCATCAGGGTCTGCGCGACCCGGGCCGCGGGCTCCTCCTCGGTGGGCGGGCGCTTGCGCAGGGTCTCGTGCAGGTGTTGGAGCTGGTCCTGCATGGTCGCCACGAGCAGATGCACCTTGGACGGGAAGTAGCGGTAGAGGGTGCCGAGCGCCACGTTCGAGAGCTCGGCCACCTCGCGCATCTGGACGGCGTCGAACCCCCCGCGGCCGGCCAGCTGTGCGCTCGCGAGCAGGATCCGACGGCGCCGCGCTTCCTGACGCTCAGTCAGGGGCGTGGAGGACGTCGTGGGTTCTGTCGTCATGTTTCCCATTCCGTGACATCCGTGTTTTTCGTCGAAAGCTGCGGAGGGGCCGGGGCTCCCGACGGGGCCTCTGGCCTGCGGTTCAGGGGCTGCTCGGCAAGATCCGCACAACATGGCAGGGGCCGTGCCGTGGCGGGAATCACCTGTTCCAGGCCTTCCGGGTGCGCTACCTGCCGGTAGATTCGATGCTCCTTGAACGATCAAGTCTGTAACTTGTTCTAGATTAGCGCGAGCGGTTACGCTCCGGCAGAACTGCAGTGAGGAGGGGGCCGAGAGTGACCGCTGAGGCCGTACAGGCAGCCGCGCGCCGCCCCCCTGGCGGGGAGCCCGCAACCGACGGCGACCGTCCGCTGCGCATCGCACTGCTCACCTACAAGGGGAACCCGTTCTGCGGGGGCCAGGGCGTCTACGTACGCCACCTCTCCCGTGAGCTCGCCCGGCTCGGCCACAGCGTCGAGGTCATCGGCGCCCAGCCGTACCCGGTGCTCGACGCCGGCGTGACCCTCACCGAGCTGCCCAGCCTGGACCTCTACCGGCAGCCCGACCCGTTCCGCACTCCCCGGCCCGGTGAGTACCGCGACTGGATCGACGCCCTCGAAGTGGCCGCCATGTGGACCGGCGGCTTCCCGGAGCCGCTGACCTTCAGTCTCCGCGCCCGCCGCCACCTCGCCGGCCGACGGGGCGAGTTCGACGTCGTCCACGACAACCAGACCCTGGGCTACGGTCTGCTCGGCACCGGCCGTATCGGCTTCCCGCTCATCACCACCATCCACCACCCGATAACCGTCGACCGGCAGTTGGACCTCGACGCCGCGGCCGGCTGGAGGCGCCGCGTCTCGGTCCGCCGCTGGTACGGGTTCACCCGGATGCAGAAGCGCGTCGCCCGCCGGCTGCCGTCCGTCCTCACCGTCTCCGGCTCGTCGCGGCAGGAGATCGTCGACCACCTCGGGGTGCCCGGGGACCGTATTCACGTGGTGCACATCGGCGCGGACACCCGGCTCTTCTCGCCCGACCCGGCCGTGGCCGAGATTCCCGGCCGGATCGTCACCACCTCCAGCGCCGACGTCCCCCTCAAGGGCCTGGTCCATCTCGTCGAAGCGCTCGCCAAACTCCGTACGGAGAACCCCCGCGCCCATCTGGTCGTGGTCGGCAAGCGCGCCGAGGACGGCCCGGTCGCCGCCGCCATCGAGCGCTACGGCCTCGAGGGCGCCGTGGAGTTCGTCAAGGGCATCACCGACGAGGAGCTGGCCGACCTGGTGCGCGGTGCCCAGGTCGCCTGTGTGCCCTCGCTCTACGAAGGCTTCTCGCTGCCTGCCGCCGAGGCCATGGCCACCGGCACCCCGCTCGTCGCCACCACCGGAGGGGCCATCCCCGAGGTCGCCGGACCCGACGGCGAGACCTGCCTGGCCGTGCCTCCCGGGGACGCGGGAGCGCTGGCGGCCGCCCTCGGCCGTGTCCTGGACGACGCCGAACTGCGGCGCAGACTCGGGACAGCCGGGCGGGAACGCGTCCTGCGCCGCTTCACCTGGGAGCAGGCGGCCCGGGGCACGGCCGAGCACTACCGCGAAGCCATGGTGCGGCAGGCCCGTACCGTACCCACCGCCTGAGCCCCACCACCGCCCGAGCCCCGCCGGCGCCCCGAGCTTCCAGCGCCCCGACACCGCCACGACCCACCCGCCCGGACGAAAGCAGACGCCAGTGCTGACCGTCGACTTCACCCGTTTCCCGCTCGCCGCAGGCGACCGCGTGCTCGACCTGGGCTGCGGCGCCGGGCGCCATGCCTTCGAGTGCTACCGGCGCGGAGCGCAGGTCGTCGCCCTCGACCGCAACGGTGAGGAGATCCGCGAAGTCGCCACCTGGTTCGCCGCCATGAAGGAGGCCGGCGAGGTCCCGGCGGGCGCCACGGCCACCGCCATGGAAGGCGACGCGCTCGCCCTGCCCTTCCCCGACGACAGCTTCGACGTCGTGATCATCTCCGAGGTGATGGAACACATCCCGGACGACAAGGGCGTACTCGCCGAAATGGTCCGCGTCCTCAGGCCCGGCGGGCGGATCGCGGTGACGGTGCCCCGCTACGGGCCCGAGAAGGTCTGCTGGGCGCTCTCCGACGCGTACCACGAGGTCGAGGGCGGCCACATCCGGATCTACCGCGCCGACGAACTGCTGCGGAAGATGCGCGAGGCGGGGCTCCGCCCGTACGGCACGCACCACGCCCACGGGCTGCACTCGCCCTACTGGTGGCTCAAGTGCGCCTTCGGTGTGGACAACGACCAGGCGCTGCCGGTGAAGGCGTACCACAAGCTGCTGGTCTGGGACATCATGAAGAGGCCGCTGGCCACGCGGGTCGCGGAGCGGGCGCTGAACCCGCTGATCGGCAAGAGTTTCGTGGCCTACGCGACCAAGCCCCACACCCCCGCGGGCCTGACCGCCCCGGACCGGTCGGAGGGTACGGCGTGACGAGTCCGGGCCGCACCGAACACCTCGTCCTGCCGGGAGTGCTGACCGCCGCGGAGGCCGCGCAGACGGTCGCGGGCATCCTCGCCGTACAGCGCGCGGACGGCGCCATCCCGTGGTTCCGGGGGCACCACCTCGACCCCTGGGACCATGTCGAGGCCGCCATGGCGCTCGACGCGGCCGGGGAACACGAGCGGGCCGAGGCCGCCTACCGCTGGCTCGCCGACCACCAGAACCCCGACGGCTCCTGGTACGCGGCCTACCCCGACCGCCCCGCCGGCGTCGCCGCCGACGAACCCGGCGACCCCGGCCGCGAGACCAACTTCATCGCCTATGTGGCCGTCGGCGCCTGGCACCACTACCTCTCCACCGGCGACGACACCTTCCTCGACCGGCTCTGGCCCACCGTCCACGCCGCCGTGGAATACGTTCTCGGTCTCCAACAGCCCGGCGGACAGATCGGCTGGAAGCGCGAGGACGACGGTACGGCGGTGCGCGACGCCCTGCTCACCGGATCGTCCTCCATCCACCAGGCGCTCCGCTGCGCCCTGGCGATCGCGGAGCAGCGCGGCGAGCCGCAGCCCGACTGGGAGTTGGCGGCGGGCTGGCTCGGCCATGCGATCCGGCACCACCCCGAGCGCTTCCTCGACAAGGGCCGCTACTCCATGGACTGGTACTACCCGGTCCTCGGCGGAGCCGTCACCGGAGCACAGGCCAAGGAACGCATCGAGGCGGACTGGGACCGCTTCGTCGTCCCCGGCCTCGGAGTACGCTGCGTCTCCGACCGTCCGTGGGTGACGGGCGGCGAGAGCGCCGAACTGGCGCTCGCGCTCTGGGCCATGGGCGAGTCCGACAGCGCGGTGCGGATCCTCCAGTGGATCCAGCATCTGCGCGCCGACAACGGCATGTACTGGACCGGTTATGTCTTCGAGGACGACGCGGTGTGGCCGGAGGAACTCACCGCCTGGACCGCAGGCTCGCTGCTGCTGGCCGTAGCCGCGCTCGGCGGGGACGAGGCGACCATCGCGGTCTTCGGAGGCGAGCGGCTGCCGTCCGGTCTGGATCCGGACTGCTGCTGAGGGCGGAAAAAACTCCTCAGCTCCGCAGGGGCGCCGACCTCGGCGCCGAACTCCTGCCGCCGGCCTCAGACGCGGCGCATACGGCCCGCGACGGCGTGCCCGATGAAGAGGTACACCACGGCGGGCAGGCCGTAGTTGAGGAGGACGCGCAGCCAGTCCGGGTCCACGGTGAACAGGTCGTGGGACCAGCCGGCCAGCCAGCGCGCGGCGTCCTGGACGAAGTCCACCAGGTCGTTCGCCCGGTTGGCGTCGAGCCAGTACATGACGATCCACAGGCCGAGGATGACGGCGGCGATGTCCGCGACGGCGGCGAGGATCGTGGCAGCGGTGTTGCTCCCTGAGCTATAAAGTCTGGACATGGCGAACGTCTTGCCGCTTCCCGTGGCAGGAAACCCGTGCCGTAGGTTGTGGAGCATGACCCCTGTCGCGCACGACCAGTACTGCAATGAAATCGTCGCCCAGACCGGCCTCTTGCGGAGCGCGCTGGCCGGTGCCGATCTGTCGGCGACCGTCCCCACCTGTCCCGACTGGGCCCTGCGTGACCTCGCCCTCCACGTCGGCCGGGCCCACCGCTGGGCCGAGGCCCTCGTACGGGACAGGGCGACGGCGTACCTCCCGCACGACCAGCTCGCGGACACCACCCCGGAGGCCGCCGGCCCCGCGGGGCTCGACGCATGGCTGGCGGCGGGCGCCGAACGACTCGCGGCCACCCTGCGCGAGGCCGGACCCGACACCGACGTATGGACCTGGGCGCTGAAGCCGACGTCGGCCTTCTGGGCCCGGCGGATGACCCATGAGACGGTGATCCACCGGGCGGATGCGCAGATGACGGTGGGTCAGGAGTTCACCGTCGACCCGGTGATCGCGGCCGATACGGTCGATGAGTGGCTGGAGATCCTGGCCACTCCCGAGGCAGCCGCGTTCTCGCCCCGGCTCGCGGATCTCCGCGGCTCGGGCCGGTCCATCCATCTGCACGCCACGGACACCCCCGCGACGCTGAACGCCGAATGGCTGATCACGCTCGGGGAGAACGGCTTCAGCTGGCGGCGCGCCCACGCGAAGGCCACCGTGGCGGTACGCGGGCCGATGGCCGACGTCCTGCGGGTGTTCTACCGGCGGCTCCCGGCGGACAGCGACCGGGTGGAGGTCCTCGGCGAGCCGGAGGTGTTGGACTTCTGGCTGGAGCGGGTCAGCTTCGGCTGAGGGCTCCCGTCGACGTTCGTCCGGCCACCGGGTCCAGCTCCGGCTGCGGGCTCTTCAACGAGGTGCGCCGCTCACCCCTTCAGCTCGGCCGGCACCCTGAGCGTCGTCGGGGAGGGGCGAGGAGTGCGGCGACCGCGTATGGCTGACGCCTGGTCACTTTGCTGACCGTACGGGCCTGCCGCGGAGACGGCAACGGCCCCCCGCCCACGAGGGCGAGGGGCCGGGGCGTACCGCTGGGAGCCGGTTCAGCCGCGCTGGATGCCGGTCGTGTCCTGGAGCACACCGCGGCGGCCGTCCTGGGTCTGCGCGATGAGCGCCGGACCGCGCTGGTCGACCGCGAGGTACCAGGTGCCGGGCGCCAGTTCGGCGATCGGCGACGGCGAGCCGTCCTCGGAGTACAGCGGGCGGGCAACGGGCACCGCGAACCAGAAGGGTGCGAAGTCGCCGCCGGCCGGACCCGGCTGGCCGCCGTGCGGCCCCGCGGCGGGACCGGGCTGCGGCTGGCCGCCGAACGGCTGCTGGCCACCGGGCTGTCCGGGCTGCGCACCGTACGGCGACGGGGCGCCCTGCTGGCCGGGGTAGCCGTAGCCCTGGTTCGGCTGGGCTCCGTAGGGGGAGGGGGCCTGCGGGCGCGGGGCGCCCAGCAACGGGACCTGGAGGGCCGGGATACGGGTGCTCAGCACGGCCCCCGCCGCGAGCGCGAGGGCCCCGACCACACCGAGGATCTGGCCGACCCCCTTGTCGACGTCCAGGCCCCCGATGAGCGTCCACAGCGCCGTCCACGCGGCGAATACGGCCAGCGCGACGCCCCACTGGTCGAGCCCGAGCCCGGCCAGTTTGCGCGCCGCGGGCTGGAAGCGGGCGCCGACGATCAGGCCCGCGGCGATGAAGCCGGCGAGGAAGATCGACGGAAGGACGGGGAAGAGCTTGGAGTCCCACGCGCTGGGGACCCCGCTGTCGTTGCAGAACTCACCGCTGCAGTCAACGGAGTAGAAGTCGAGGAACGAGGCGATGAACAGCAACACCGCTGCTCCGATCACCACGCCGTCGCCTCGAGTGAGGGAGCGGATGTTCACGTGAAGTCCTTCGTCGGTCTCGTCGGTGTCGCTGTCGCCGGCGGTACGTGCGGTGCGCGGCGCGGGGGTGGCCCCCATCGTACGGATGAATGTAGCGGGTGGTCGCGCGGGGTGTCCGTCGGGTCACAGAGGTCTGCTATTTCCGCCTTTACCCCGCCGAACTCCGGGCGGAACGGAGTCTCTACGGCTCGAGGAACGACGTGACGCCCTCGGCGATGCCCCGCGCCGCGCTCTGGCGCCACTTCGCGCTCGTCAGTCGCTCGGCGTCCTTCGGGTCCCGCATGTTGCCGCACTCGATGAACACCTTGGGGACGGTGGACAGATTGAGTCCGCCGAGGTCGGAGCGGACGTCCAAGCCGGTGCCGCCGCCGATGTAGTTGGAGGGGACGCTGCCGGTCTCGCGGACGAAGTTGCCGGCGATCCGCTCGCCGAGCTCCCGGGACGGGCCGACGATCTTCGAGGTGTCGGCCTCGCCGCCCTTCACGGCCGCGGGGAGGATGACATGGAAGCCGCGGTTTCCGACGGCCGAGCCGTCGGCGTGGACGGACACCACGGCGTCCGCCTTCGCCTCGTTCCCGACCCTGGCCCGCTCGTCCACGCACGGCCCGTACGCGCGGTCGTCGTCCTGGGTGAACTTCACCGTCGCGCCCTGGGAGGCGAGGAGCGTACGGATCCGGCGGGAGACGTCGAGGGTGAAGCGGGCCTCGCTGTAACCGGAGTCGGTGGCGGCGCCGGTGGTGTCGCACTCCTTGCGGTTGGTCCCGATATCCACCAGGCGGGCGATTTCCCGGGTGTGCTCGCGATTGCGCGGATTGTGGCCGGGGTCGATGACGACCGCCTTCCCGGAGAGGGGTCCGGTGGGCGCTCGGCCGCCGCCCGTGCCCCCGTCCTCGCCCTCGCGGGGCTCGTCCTTCCCGCCGTCCTTGCCGCCCGGCCCGTCGCCGCCGGCCGACGTCGAGGCGGCAGGGGAGGAAGGCGTCCCGGACGCTGCTCCCGGCTGTCCCCCCGAGGGAGGGCTCGCGGACCGGTCCGAGGCCGTCGGCCGCGCCGAGGCCCCCTTCGCGCCGTCGTCGTCGGAACCGCTCACCGACTGCACCACCGGCCAGCCCACCAGGCACGCCGGGACGAGCGAGGCCGTAACGAGGAGCAGGGTGCGCAGGCGCACGCGGCGCGGGCCGGGGGGAGGGCTGCCATAGGACACTCCGCGATGCTATCGGGGCCGCTCAGATGCCCGCGCCCGTACGGCGGAGGACGTGGAGGGAGCGGGTGACGGAGACCTCGGTGAACGCACCGGAGGCGAGGGCGCGGCGGTAGACCCGGTACGGCGCCTGGCCGCCGTCCGCCGGGTCCGCGAACACATCGTGGATGACGAGAAGCCCCTCGGGGGCGACATGCGGGGCCCAGCCCTCGTAGTCGGCCGTAGCGTGCTCGTCGGTGTGCCCGCCGTCGATGAAGACCAGGCCGAGCGGCCTGCCCCACACGGCCGCGACTCGCGGAGACCGGCCGACCACCGCGATGACGTCGTCCTCCAGGCCCGCGCGGTGGAGGGTGCGGCGGAAGGTGGGGAGTGTGTCCATCCTGCCGACCTCCGGGTCGACGACGGAGGTGTCGTGGTATTCCCAGCCCGGCTGCTGCTCCTCGGAGCCGCGGTGGTGGTCGACGGTGACGACGACGGTCCCGGCCTCCCGCGCGGCGTCGGCGAGGAGGATCGTGGAACGGCCGCAGTAGGTGCCGACCTCCAGGAGGGGCAGGCCGAGGGCGGCGGCGTCGGTGGCCGCGGCATGCAGGGCGAGACCCTCGTCGAGCGGCATGAAGCCCTTGGCCGCCTCGAACGCGGCACGTGTCTCCGGCTTGGGGCCCGGGCTCATGGGTGTCCTCCTGCTCGTACGGCTCCGACCGCCCATGCTGCCGGATCGCCTCCGGAGGGGACGAGGGCGGGTCGGCGTACGGGTCTGCGGGCGTACGGGTGTACGGGCAGGGGTTGGGGAGGCGGCTCCTAGGCTGGAAGGGGCCGAAGCGAGCGCAGGACGAAGAAGGGGAGAGTCGTCATGACCCAGTCCGAGCCGGGTGCCGAGCCGGGTTCTGTCCCGGGGACCGTCCCGGAACATGCACCGCAAGCCGTACCGGCCGCCGTTGCGGAGACCGTTCCCGAGCCCGGCTCCACCCTGCCGCTTCCGGAGCCGGACCTGGTGGTGCCCGAGCCGGAGCCGGCCCCTGTCCTCCCCGACTTCCCGGGCAGCGGGCGCCGCGTACTGGTCACCGGCGCGGCTCGCGGGCTGGGGCGGGCCGTGGCCCTGGCCTTCGCCGCGAACGGCGACCAGGTCGCCGTCCACTACGGCACCAGCCGCGAGGAGGCCGAGGCCACCCTCGCGAGCCTCCCGGGTACGGGTCACGCCCTGGTCAGCGGTGACCTCGCGGACCCGGGGGAGACGGAGGCGTTCGTGGACGCCGCGGCGCGAGCCCTCGGCGGCATCGACGTGCTGGTGAACAACGCCGCGGTCATGACGCCGCATCCGCCGGCCGCCACGCTCTACGCCGAGTGGTCGACGGCCTGGCAGCGGCACACGGCCGTCAATGTGGTCGGCACCGCGAACGTCAGCCACCTCGCGGCGCACCGCATGATCGCCCAGAGCGCGGGCGGCCGTATCGTCAACATCGGCTCGCGCGGCGCCTTCCGGGGCGAACCCGACCACCCCGCGTACGCGGCGACGAAGGCGGCGGTGCACGCCCTGGGCCAGTCCCTGGCGGTGGCTCTCGCCCCGTACGGGATCGCGGTCGCGTCGGTGGCCCCCGGCTTCATCGAGACCGAGCGGGTCGCCCACCGGCTGACCGGCCCGGAGGGCGAGGAGATCCGGGTGCAGAGCCCGTTCGGCAGGGTCGCCCGCCCCGAGGAGGTCGCGGCGGCGGTGCTGTGGCTGGCGTCACCGGAAGCACAGTGGAGCTCGGGAACGGTTCTCGACGTCAATGGTGCGTCGTATCTCCGGACGTGAGGTGAGCCGGCCGGGTGCCCGGACCGGCGGCGGTCGCCCCAGGCTGGGGGGCCTCCCGGCGATGGCCGGGAGAGGAGTTTCCGGAGCGGTTCTTGACGAAGCGTCAGTCGCCTGGTGAATGGTCTTCCCCATGGGGAGGGGCTGCGTTTCCGACCTGCACGGCGGCCAGCGGATCGAGCTGCACCCGCCCGATCCCCGTCCGCGGCACCACCGTCCAGCCTTCGCACCGCCCACCGGAGGAGACCTTCGCGGCGCCGGAGGTCCTCGGCCTCAAGCGAGGGTAAAAACGCCCGACGCTGCGGAGATGGCTGAGCCCCGGCGGGAGGTGTCCCGCCGGGGCCCCGTGGTCCGCACGGCAGACTCAGGACCTCTGGTCCTGCGCCGGACGGCGGTGGCGGCCCTGGGCGGGGCCCTGGGCGTCCTCGGACGCGGCCGGACCCCGGTGCTTGCCGTGGCTGGAGGCCGTCTCGCCGGCAGCCCCCTGCGGGCGCGCCTCGGTGGTGTTGCTTCGTGCTTCGGACATGTGGGAAGTCACCCCGTCGAATCGCTCCGTGCTGTGCGCAAGGGGGTTGCCGCAGCAGCGCGCGGTGCACCGGCCGAGCCGACCGGCGACGAGCGTCAATCAGCCCTACCCATGACCGGTGAGTAACCGTCGGTGTCCGGCCCGTTCAGCTACGTAGCCCCCGGAGAATTCTAACCAGGCCGATGATCGTGCAGCCACCGGGGTTTCGCCATCGGAGCCTGCTGAAGGGGTACGGGTCTGGGCGGATGGGCCGTGGCTGATTCCGGCTCCTGCCAAGGCCCGGTCTCGCACAGGAAGTCGGCCGTGGCCGCCGGGGCGGGTCCGTCGTGACCCCTCTCGGCGCCCGGTCGCACATCCGGGACCGACAGAGGCTCCGGGGACTCCGTATCCGCCGGTGACCCCCGGCCCGGCCGTGACACATGGCCCGGCAGTGCCTCCGGGCCCGGTGCCACGGCCGGGCTTGACACCGACGGCGGGCCCGACACCGACGGCGGGGCCGACGGTGACCCATGGCGCGGCAGTGACACCGGGACCGAGAGGGACTCCGGCCCCGGCAGCGACACGGGCAGCGAGAGGGCCCTCCGGCCCGGCCTGGACACGGGCTTCGGTGCGGACCGTGGGGCCGACAGGGCCTCCGGGACCGGCGCGGGCCCCGTGCCCGCGGGGGAGACCGGCGCGAAAAGGGGCCTGCGGCCAGGCCGCGGCACAGGAGTCGGAGTCGGAGTCGGAGTCGGTGGATTCTGTCGGACGGACCGTGCCTCGGGGACCGAGAGCACCTCCAGGTCGGGCGAGGACCCCGCAACCGGTGGAGATTCCGGAACCGCCAGGGGCTGTGGAACCGGCCGGGGCTGCGTAACCGACGGAGATTGCGTCGTCGGCGGGGGCGGTGGAACCGGCCGAAACTGCGGAGCCCGCAAGGGCTCCCTGCCCGCATGGGGCTCCTGGCCCGGGCGGGGGGCGGGAACGTGCAAGGGCGGCGGAACCAGCGGAACCGGCGGCGACTGCGGAGCCCGCAAGGACTCCGTGCCCCCATGGGACCCCCGGACCGGCCTGGGGGCCGGGACCCGCAGGGCCTCCGTACTCGAGAGGGGCTGCTGGACCGGCCGGGGAGCGGGAACCCGCAGGGGCTCCGTTGCCGCGGGGAACTCCTGGACCGGCGAGGGCTCCTGGATCGGCGAGGGCTCCTGGACCGGCCGGGGCTCCTGGACCGGCGAGGGCTCCTGGACCGGCGAGGGCGCCGCAATGCGTGGGGGCCGGGTCACCGGCCGGGAGGCCGGACGGGGGCCCTCCGGCAGGAGCGCCGACGCGGTCAGCCGGGCCAGCCCGCACGGCACGTCCACCGTCGCGTACGGCAGGCGCAGTTCGCCCCCGGGCGTCCACAGGCCCGCCCCGGCCAGCCACCCCGCCGGCGGCGAGAGCTGCCGCAACTCCCGTGCGGACGGCCGCCACAGACCCACCCAGCTGCCCGCCGCCCCGTCGATGCGCAGGGCCACCGCACAGTGCTCGGGCGTCAGCACCTGCCCCGGCTGTACGGCGAAGGGCGTCACCGCCGCGTCCGGCAGCCGCAGCGCCTCGGGGAAGCGCACCGGTCGTGTGCTGCCGAGCACCCCCCAGCCGAGCCGGTCGTGACCGGGCGCGTCCGACCGTACGAGGAGCAGTCCGCTGTCCGGATCGGCCAGCAGCAGACGGTCGTTGCTCTCCTCGGTGATCTGGAGCAGGGGACTGGTCTCGCCGTCCCGGCCGAGGTCCACGGCCACGGCCTTCACCCGGCCGCCTGCCTCCTGGTCGAGCGCGAGCATGCGCCCCGTACGGTCCAGCCACGCGCCGCCCGTACAGCGGCCCGCCAGTTCGGCGACGAGCCGGGGCCGCAGGGCCCCCCGGCCCACCTGACGGGGCAGCCCGTCGTGGACCTGCCAGAGCAGGGTCGAGCGCTCACCGGGGGCGAGCGCGTACGCGGACGACCCGTCGGGAGAGGGTGGCAGCAGGGTGAGGTGCTCGCATTCGACGCTGCCGAGCGGCAGTTCGCCGGTGCCGGGGCCGGTGGGGTAGAGCAGGGAGAGCGCGTACCGGTCCGCGACACGGCGGCAGATCAGCACCCGCCCGTCGGTGAGCGGCAGCAGCGCGCTGCCCGGCTCCTCGGGCTGGCTGCCCGGCAGCGGTACGGCGTACGGCTCCGGGCCGTCGAGCGTCCAGCGCTCGGGGAACCAGCTTCCGGTCTCCGGGGCCGCCGCCAGCCGCGCCGCGTACGAGCCGTCCGCGGAGATCGTCAGCGGCGCGGGCCGTACGGCCGGTGGACCGGACGCTCGTTCAGCCGGTGTTCCAGGCGGTGGCCCAGCCGGCCGCTCTGCCGGTGGTCCAGCGGGTCCTTCAGCCGGTGGTCCGGCCGGTCCTACGGCCAGTGGTCCGGCCGGTCGTACAGGGCCGCCGTCAGCGGTGGTCTCCAGGGCAGGGGCGCAGGCCGTCATCAGGGGTCACCTCCGGCGCCTGAACCTAGTTTTGGCCGTTCCGGCCGAACAGTGCCCGTTCCACCGCTTCACACATAAGGGTGTCTCCTGTCCGATTCCGCTGAGGCGGAGGTGTCGGCTGTGCTGTCTGCGGCGGCTCCGGGGTGGTGCGGGAGGGATGGCTGGTCACAGTGGAAGCGCCTCAGGGCACGGGTGAGAGGTAACCTCTGACCCGTGCCCGCACTGTCTGAAGTCATCGCCGCGCTCGACGCCCTCTGGCCCCCCGAGCGGGCCGAGCAGTGGGACGCCGTCGGGACGGTCTGCGGAGATCCCGATGCCGAGGTCACCCGTGTCCTCTTCGCCGTCGACCCCGTTCAGAAGGTCGCCGACGAGGCCGTGAAACTCGGTGCCGATCTGGTCGTCACTCACCACCCGCTCTATCTGCGCGGTACGACGACGGTCGCGGCCTCCACCTTCAAGGGCCGTGTGGTGCACACCCTCATCAAGAACGACGTCGCGCTGCACGTGGTGCACACCAACGCCGACCGTGCCGACCCGGGCGTCTCCGACGCCCTCGCCGGAGCGCTCGATCTGCGGATCACCGGCCCGCTGGTACCGGACCCGACGGACGTGGAGGGCCGCCGGGGCCTCGGCCGCATCTGCGAGCTCGACGAGCCGATGACGCTGGAGGCCTTCGGCGAGCGGGTCGCGGCCCGGCTCCCGGCCACGGCGCAGGGCATCCGTATCGCGGGCGACCCGGCCCGTACGGTACGGACCGTCGTGGTCTGCGGCGGCTCGGGCGACAGCCTCTTCGACGATGTGCGGCGTGCGGGCGCGGACGCCTACCTCACGGCCGACCTGCGCCACCACCCGGCGTCCGAGGCACAGGAGCAGAGCCCGCTTGCGCTGCTGGACGCCGCGCACTGGGCCACCGAGTGGCCCTGGACCGAGCAGGCCGCCGCCCAGCTCGACGAGATCTCCGACCGGCACGGCTGGAACCTGCGTACGCATATCTCCCGTACGGTCACCGATCCCTGGACCGCTCACGCGTCGTCCCGCCCTTCCCTGGCCTCCGGCATGGGGAACGCCACCGACACCACCCCTCCGGCGGGCGCCTCGGGCTCCCGTCCGGATGTCCCCACCCACACCCCAGGAGCCCCAAGCTGAACGCCGCGCCCGCAGACCAGATCCGACTGCTCGACGTCCAGTCCCTCGACGTCCGTCTCTCGCAGCTCGCGCACAAGCGCAAGACGCTGCCGGAGCACGCGGAGATCGAGACCCAGAACGCCGACCTCGCGCAGCTGCGAGACCTGCTGGTCGCCGCCCAGACCGAGGAGAGCGACACCGCCCGCGAGCAGACGAAGGCGGAGCAGGACGTGGACCAGGTGCGCCAGCGCGCCGCCCGCGACCAGCAGCGCCTCGACTCCGGCGCGGTGACCTCCCCGAAGGACCTGGAGAACCTCCAGCACGAGATCGCCTCCCTCGCCAAGCGTCAGGGCGACCTCGAGGACATCGTCCTCGAGGTGATGGAGCGCCGTGAGTCGGCGCAGGAGCGGGCCGGCGAGCTCACCGAGCGTGTGGAGTCCGTCCGGGCCAGGGTCGCGGACGCGGTGGCCCGGAGGGACGCGGCGCTGCAGGAGTTCGACAGCGAGATCGCCGCCGTCACCAAGGAGCGCGAGGTCATGGCCGCCTCCGTCCCGGCCGACCTGCTGAAGCTCTACGAGAAGCTGCGCGTGCAGCAGGGCGGCGTGGGTGCGGCCCGGCTCTACCAGCGGCGCTGCGAGGGCTGCCGTCTGGAGCTCAACATCACCGAGCTGAACGAGGTACGGGCCGCGGCCCCGGACGAGGTCGTGCGGTGCGAGAACTGCCGCCGCATCCTGGTCCGTACGTCCGACTCCGGGCTGTAGCCCGTGGACCGGTTTTTTGTCGTCGAGGCGGACGGCGGCTCCCGGGGCAACCCGGGGCCGGCGGGCTACGGCGCGGTGGTCCTCGACCCGACCACGGGCGAGCCGCTCGCCGAGACCGCGGAGTACATCGGTACGGCCACGAACAACGTCGCCGAGTACCGGGGTCTGATCGCCGGTCTGCGCGCCGCCCACGCCCTCGACCCGGAGGCCAGGGTCCAGGTCCGCATGGACTCCAAGCTCGTCGTCGAGCAGATGGCGGGCCGCTGGAAGATCAAGCACCCGGACATGCGCCCGCTGGCCGCGGAGGCGAAGACGATCTTTCCGCCCGGCCGGGTGTCGTACGAGTGGATCCCGCGCGAGCGGAACAAGCTCGCGGACCGGCTCGCGAACGAGGCGATGGACGCGGGCAAGCGGGGTGAACAGTGGGAGCCGTCCCGGTCGACGGCGGCTCTGGAGAGCGGCCCGCGCCCTGCCTTCACCACGGAACCGGAGCCGCTCGCCGAGCCCCCGGTCACCCCTCCCGGTTGGGCCGCCCCGGCGGACCTCGGCGTCCCCACCACCTTCGTGCTGCTCCGGCACGGGGAGACCGCGCTGACACCGGAGAAGCGCTTCTCCGGCAGCGGCGGCTCCGACCCCGAGCTCTCGCCCGCGGGCCGCCGCCAGGCCGAACAGGTCGCCTCGGTGCTCGCCGCGCGCGGCACGATCGAGGCGGTCGTCAGCTCACCGCTGCGGCGATGCCGCGAGACGGCGGAGACGGTCGCGGCCCGCCTCGGGCTCGACGTCCGTATCGACGCAGGACTGCGGGAGACCGACTTCGGTGCATGGGAGGGCCTGACCTTCGCGGAGGTACGGGAGCGCTTCCCGGAGGACCTCGACGCCTGGCTCGCCTCGGCGAAGGCGGCGCCCACGGGTGGCGAGAGCTTCGCGCAGGTGAGCCGCCGGGTCGCCCTGTCCCGCGACAAACTGATCGCCCGCCACGCGGGCCGCACGGTCCTGCTGGTCACCCATGTCACCCCGGTCAAGACCCTCGCCCGCCTGGCCCTCGGCGCCCCACCGGAATCTCTCTTCCGCATGGAACTGGCGGCCGCGTCCCTCTCGGCGGTGGCCTACTACGCGGACGGCAACGCGTCGCTGAGACTCCTCAACGACACAAGCCACCTGCGCTGACCCGGCAGGCACGTGACGGCGGTCGGGCCCCCGGCTCTGAGACTCTGAGACCGGGGGCCCACGGCTTTCCGTTCGCCTCCCTTCGGAGGCCCAACCGCTTCCCGGCTGCGAGCAGGTAACCGGCAGCCGCCGAACCGGCCCCGGGGGAATCCACGGTCGTCCTGGGAGCACAGGCCGCCCTTGTCCTGGCCAGGCGTACGGGCCGCGGACTGCCCGGCCGCACGGCGCTGAGCCGCGTACGGCTTGAGGTCGTGCTGCGCCGGGCGGACCGTCGCCGCCGAGCCGTTCGCCCGCCACGGCGGCGACGGCGGCGGTTCCCAGCCGCGTACGGGGCCCCGCACCCGACGCTCGGGGGGCAAGCGCTTACGGTCGGTGGGCGCGCTCCGGGCTCAGCCGCGCAGTGCGGCGGCCTCCCGTGCAAGCCGTTCCACCCGTGCCCAGTCCCTGGCCAACAGTGCCTCCCGCGGCAGCATCCACGTCCCGCCGACGCATCCCACGTTCGGCAGCGCCAGATACGTGCGGGCCGACTCCGCCCCGATTCCCCCTGTCGGGCAGAAGCGGGCCTGCGGCAGAGGCGAGCAGAGCGACTTCAGATACGACGTCCCGCCGGCCGCCTCCGCCGGGAAGAACTTCATCCCCGAGATGCCGCGCTCCAACAGCGCGACGACCTCCGAGGCCGTAGAGACGCCCGGCAGGAACGGCACTCCGGACGCCGTCATCGCTGCGAGCAGCCGGTCGGTCCACCCCGGGCTCACGAGGAACCGGGACCCGGCGGTGACCGCCGTATCCACATCAGCCGCGGAGAGCACCGTCCCCGCACCGACCACCGCGTCCGGCACCTCGTCCGCGATGGCCCGGATCGCGTACGGGGCGGCGGGTGTCCGCAGCGTGACCTCGATCGCCGGCAGGCCACCGGCCACCAGGGCACGGGCGAGGGGCACGGCGTCGGCGGCGTCCTCCAGAACCACGACCGGGATGACGGGAGCGAGGTCGAGAACGGCAGTCATGGGCGAGATCCTGCCCAGACTCAAACTCTGCGCAATGGCCGTTGCGCAGAGCGCAACGATTCGGAGCCTCTCGACCCTCGAGGGGCAAAGCTCACCCCGACGAAGACCCACGCCTGAGCCGGACATGCTGTGCGCCCCTGCCGCACCAGCCGACGAGCAACGAACGGGTACCCCCTCGGGGCGCCCGCTCATAAGCGCTGACAAGACCCCTCAGTGGATCTCCGTGACCACCACATCCAGCTGCCACGCCCTGCCCGCCTTGGCGGGAGGCTCCGCCTCCACCACATGGCCGAGCCCGCGCAAGACCTCCACCAGCTCCTCCGGACCCGACGGCTCCGCGCCCGCCGTCAGCAGGTCCCGTACCAGCCGCCCCTTCGTCGCCTTGTTGAAGTGGCTGACGACCGACCGCTTCTCGACCCCGTCCACGATCCGGGAGTGCAGCACACGCACGGTCGCCGTACGGTCCGCGACCTCACCCTTCGGCTTCCAGGCGGTCGCGTACGCCGAGGACCGCAGGTCCAGCACGAGTCCGTCCCCGGCAGCCTCCGGCATGACCTCGGCCATCGGCCTCCGCCAGTACGCTCCGAGCGCGCCCGGCCCCGGTAGCTTCACCCCCATCGAACAGCGGTAGGACGGGATGCGGTCGCTGACCCGGACCGCACCCCACAGCCCGGAGAAGACGAGCAGAGAACGTTGCGCCCGCTTGCGCGCCGCGGCACCGAGGGTGGCGAGGTCCAGGGCGTCGTAGAGCACGCCGGTGTAGATCTCACCCGCGGGGCGGGCGGGGGCGGCCCGGAGTCCGGCGTTCTTGGCGATCTCACCCCGCAGCCCCTCGCTCAGCCCGAGCACCGCCCGAGCCTTCTCCTCGTCACCGCAGCACAGGGACACCAGCTCGTCGAGCACCGTTGCCCGCGCTTCATGAAGCCCTTCCAGTGACAGCCCGTCGAGCTCCAGGGGCTCCCCGGAACCGCCGGCGGCCTTTCCTTCGGACGGCGGCAACAGCACGAGCACGGTGGTTCTCCTTCAGAAACGTGAGACGGGGCCCCGCCGCAGCCTATGGCCTCCCCGGCCTGCCGGAACGCCCGGTGCCCGGCTCACCTGGCGGCACGTTGCCGTCCGCCGGCGGTGGTGATCGCACGGCCGATCCGCTGCGGTGCGAAGAAGCGAGTACGGCCCCCGTGCACGGTTCTGTGCCACGATCGGGGGAAGAACTCTCTCTCCTCCGGGTGCCGAGGCCCTGGATTCCTACGCTGGCGGTGAGACGGGAAGGTGCGTGACATGAGCGCCATGGCACACGAGCCGCTCCCGCAGGGGGAAGTCCTGCTGGAGGGCTTCTTGGCTCTGGAAACGCCCGAGGGCTTCCGGGCCGAGCTGATCGAGGGGGAGATTGTCGTGACGCCGCCGCCCGCGGGAGTTCACGAGAGCACCATCAGCCGCATCATCCGGCAGGTGGGCCGGGGCGCCGCCGAGGAGATGGACGTGTCCGGCAACAAGGGGCTGAGGGTGCCTCGTGGCGGACTGGGTCCCAAGAACCACGTCACTCCGGACCTCACCTTCGCGATCGCAGAACGCGCGTTGTTCGATGACGCAGAGTCCTGGATGGACTGCGATGGGGTGGCGATGGTCGTCGGGGTGACCTCGGACGGTCCGGACAGGGACCGCGGGCCGAAGCGTCACTGCTACGCGCGCGGCGCCATTCCCCTGTATCTGCTGGTGGACCGGGAGAACTCGTCGGTGACGCTCTTCAGCGAGCCGGAGGGCGATGACTACCGGCAGATGTGCACCGTGCCCTACGGAAAGGATCTTGAGCTGCCCGCTCCCTTCGCTTTCACGCTGCGGACGGCCACATTCGTCTGAGCCCTTGGTACCGGCAGGTAGAATGCCGGTTACGGCAGACGAGCCGAGTGGGCGGCCGCGTCGGGATCTCCGGATCCCGCCGAGGAACGTCCGGGCTCCACAAGGCAAGGTGGTGGGTAACGCCCACCCGGGGTGACCCGCGGGACAGTGCCACAGAAAACAGACCGCCGGGGGCTCTGGCCTCCGGTAAGGGTGAAACGGTGGTGTAAGAGACCACCAGCGTCCGAGGTGACTCGGACGGCTCGGTAAACCCCACCTGGAGCAAGGTCAAGAGGGGCCGTCGCGAGACGGCCCTGCGCGGACGATCGAGGGCTGCCAGCCCGAGTCCGCGGGTAGACCGCACGAGGCCGGCGGCAACGTCGGCCCTAGATGGATGGCCGCCTCCCACCGGGCCGCGAGGCCCGGCGGAGACAGAACCCGGCGTACAGCTCGACTCGTTCTGTCGTAAGGGGCCCTGGCCAGCGAACACGCTGGTCAAGGGCCCTTTCTTGTGCCGCATGAGCGTTCGTCGGATCCCCTGCCACACCGGATCGAACCGGACCGCGCGGCTACGTACGGAGCCATCGAAGTAGCCATGACAGTCGGCTGGCAAAACGGGCGTCGGCTCCGCCGGGCGGAGAGCAGGCGGCCTCAGCCCGCGGGCATCCGAGCGGTCAGGCGCGGTGATCGAGCAGGTACTGGAGGGCTCTCCCCGGAGCCGGCCGTCAGCGACCTGGAGGGTCTCACCTTCAACGCCGGGGCGGTCACCTCGATCCGCAGGCGCACAGACGCAGGAGCGGAGGGCGGCTCCTACTGGTCGCTGTGGTGCATCTTCGCGTTCCTGCTGTGCATCTCGATCGCCGCGAACGTCGGGCACGCCATGGTCGCCCGTACATGCTCCTCTTTCAGGAGCTTGCTCTGCCGACGTGCCCCCTCGTCGACGACGCCGGAGCCGGGTGACGAGCTCGCCGGGGAGGTCGGCGGAGGGACCCGCGGTACGGGTCCCTCCGCGACGGAGTGGGTGGTCACCGGTGCCTCGATCGTCCGGTGGGGCCGGGGAAAACAGGCGATGACGTGGGCACATGGCCTTGTGGTGCCGACTGGCCGTCCACGCCTGTGAATGTGCGCAGCTCGAGGGCGGAGTACGTGGCAGGGTTCGTCTTGCCCTTCCCCATCACCGAGCCGAGCCACCCCAGCAGGAAGCCCACGGGGGCGGAGACGAGGGTGGGGTACTGCAGCGGGAACAGGCTGAAGTCCATATCGGGAAACAGCGCGGTCGGGCTTCCCGACACACCGGGGGACAGCGCGGCCAGGACCACCGAGGAGAGCAGTCCGCCGTAGATGCTCCACAGCGCACCGGTGGTCGTGAAGCCCCGCCAGTACAGGCCGTACAGCAGCGCGGGGAGAATCGCGGAGGCCGCGACGGCGAAGGCCAGCCCGGCGGCGAAGGAGATGTTGATGTGCCCGGCGATCAGGGACAGGCCCGTCGCCGCTGAACCGATCCCCACCACCGCCCACCGGGCGACCAGCAGTTCCTGTTCCTCGGTCGCGCGGCCCCGCCTGATCACCGCGCCGTAGAGGTCGTGCGCCACAGACGTTGCGGCCGCGAGGGCGATACCCGCCACCACCGCCAGGATCGTGGCGAACGCTACGCACGCCATGACGGTGAGCATCCACGACCCGCCCAGGGAATGGGCGAGCAGCAGGGTGGCCGTGTTCCCCGAGGGGCTCCCGGCCACGATGGCCTGCGGGCCGAGCACCGCCGCAGCGCCGAAGCCCAAAATCCCCGCGGTCACACAGAACACGCACGTCAGAACCGCCGTCCACTGCACCGAACGCCGGGCAGCGCGAGCGGAGGGCACCACGCACATGCGCATCAGCAGGTGCGGGAGCGCAGCGGCTCCGAACAGGGCACCCAGTTGGAGGCTCATCCTGTCCAGCCGTTCGATGCCGGTCCCCTCGGAGCGGGCGCCGGGCCCGAGGAACTTCTCCGCGACGCCGCTGCGGTGGGCCGCGGCTCCCAGCAGGTCACTGGGGTTCCAGCCGAATTTCGCCAGCACCAGCAGCGCCAGGAAGATGCTTGCGACCAGCAGGAAGGCGGCCTTGACCACCTGCACGAGCGTCGCGCCGTGCATACCGCTGATGGCCACATAGATGATCATCAGGATGCCGAGGAAGACCATCAGGAAGTTCTGGGCCGCCTCGCCGGATATGCCCAGCAGGGGTGCGGCGAGCGCACCGGCACCCACCAGTTGGGCGGTGAGGTAGAACAGCGAGATCACCAGAGTGGCGAGGCCCATGGCCAGATGGACGGGCCGCGGCCGCAGCCGGCGCGCCAGAGCGTCGGCCACCGTGTAGCTGCCGGTGTTGTGGAACGGCTCGGCGATCAGCAGCAGGATGACGGCCCAGACGACGATGGGCCCGACCAGATACGGGATGCCATCGAACCCGGCCAGTGCGATGAGCCCCGGCGTTCCGAGAAGTGTCGCCGCCGATATGAAGTCACCGAACAGGGCGATTCCGTTCCGCGCGGAGCCCAGTCCGCGGCCGCTGATGAAGAAGCGGCGGGGGGTGTCCGTGTCCGCCGCGCCCCACAGAGCGATGAGGATGACGCTGACGACGAAGATCGCGAAGACGCTCAGGGTGCTGCCGTCGTGCGCGATCTGGGAAGGAAGCTGAGAGGCACTCACCGCTGGTCCCCTCTCGGTTCGAGTCCGGCGCGCACCCTCTCGGCCAGCGGATCCAGGGTGGTGCGTGCGTAGCGCGAGTACCAGCGGCACACCAGGAGCGTGGTGGCGCACTGCAGCAGCGCCAGGGTGAGCCCGACGTTCAGATGACCGACCAGCCTGACCGCCATCAGCCCTCCGGCCAGGTTGGAAAGGAGGGCGTTGAGCAGGTAGAAGCCCACCACGGCGGCGGCGACGGGGATGATCCTGGAACGGCGCTCGGTACGCAGCCGGACGACGTCCGTCGTGACGTCCGGCTCCTCGTGCGCCGGCTCCCCGTACGGGCTGCGGACGTACGACGGCGGTGGCCCGTACGGCTCGGGTGGTCGCCCGTGCGACTGATACGTATATGGTTCGTACACGAGATCAACTCCTGCTGGCCGCCTGCGGGCAGTGAGGACAGGGCGTGACGGCCAAGGGTCAGGCCGTGGCGCAGGGCTGGCCGCCGACGGCGACCGGCCCGCACGCACACAGACAGCGACCCTCGAGCTCGCGGGCGGCCTCCGCAAAACCAGGGCGCATGCGCCAGGAGCGCCGCACGGCCCCACCTGTACCGAACGACGTTCGGGGCGTGAGCTTAGAGGTGGCCCATCGCGCAGGGCAAGGCAGGGGTCGCACCGTCGGCTCGCCCGCAGCATGGAGCGACAGAGGTGTGGGAGCGAACGCCGCTGGCGCCGTCAACACCGCCCATGGCGCGAAAACCGCCAACGACGCTTCGTGCGATCGGAAGTTGGCCGAGGGCTTCGGGGGCGGTGACGCGGCATGCAGCGTGGTAAGGCCGCCGAAAAACATCTCCGAAGCGAGTTCGAAGCTGTCCCGGTCGATCCCCTTGGCGTGGTCGCGCAGGCGATGGCCGTCCATGGCCCGACCCGGACAGGTACGGCGCGCAGTTCAGATCATCCGCAGCGGCATGGACGCCGGTTCCCGGCTGCCTTTGCAGCTTGGGAGGCGCCCGTGACGTCCGCCGGCGGCGGCTTTCTGTTCGGCTTCGCTGTCCGTACAGGGCCCACTGCGAGGACGCCGATCCGGCCGAGGAGGTGTGACAAGGGCTGGGTCGGCCGACGAGATGGGACTCCCGTACAGACGTGACTCAGCTCCGGCCGGCGCTCCCCGCTTCAGTCCGGTTCGCCGCTCCCGTACGGCCGCGTGAGGATCTCCATGCTGTGCCCGTCCGGGTCGTCGAAGTACGTGCCGCGGCCTCCGTCGTTCCGGTTGATCTCACCGGGACGGTGGTGGGACGGGTCCGCCCAGTGGGTGAGCCCGGCCGCCGTGATGCGGGCGAAGATCGCGTCGAACTCGTCCTCCGAGACCAGGAAGGCGTAGTGCTGGGGCCGGATGTGCTCCTCGTCGGTGTCCATGTAGTCGAGGGAGACGCCGTTGGCGGTCTCTACCGGGAGGAACGGGCCGTACTGCGAGCCCACTTCCAGGCCGAGGATGTCGGCGAGGAACCGGGCCGACACCTTCTTGTCACGGGCGGCGACGATGGTGTGGTTCAGGTCGACGGACATGGGTGCGCCCTCCTCGACAGCGTGGAAGCCTGTCTGTGCTGACACCTCCGAGGGTAGGCAGGGGCGTGCGGCCCGGACATCGGGCGCAGGTCCCGTTCCGAGCCGGAAGCGTCGTAGGAGTCGTAGGACCGGAGTCCGGACGGGCCCCGGCCCCACGACGGTGACGTGCTGGTGACCTGAGTCAGAGGTTCGTCGGCGGTATGCCGCGACCTTGTCGAGGATCGCGTCGGCGGTTTTCGTCAGACGAACGGTCGGGAGTGGTTGTTCCAGTCGGCGAGCCAGGTTGTCGGAGACGGGTACCTGTTGCTCGCGTACAGCTCGACTCGTCTGTCATTGTGGCCCTGGCCAGGTAAACACCCTGGTCAGGGCCATAGTGCATCCCGCAAGTGCGTCGCCGGCGGTGACGATGCCGGTGGTCCGTCCGTGGTCGGTGTCCAGCCAGGACACCTCGCTTGGGCGCGGCGTACGCCGGCCTGGAGATCGCGTGGCGCAGGCGGCTACGGACGGACGCTGTGGCGCGCAGCCTGCCGCCGGCCTGGCGGCACCCGGGTAGTACGGGCGTCGGCAGCGCGGTGGACTCACCGTTGATGGGGTTGCTCAGCGGGTGGCTCGCTCACGGGGACATCTCGGACCTCCGCTCGGATGATGCGCAGTCTGGATCAGCGGTGCCTGGGGGACCCCCGGCTGGGTGGTGGCCGACGGGTGGCCGATCCGGATTCACGGCCGGGTTGCCGTGGTGCTGTCGGGTGGCCTTGTCGGGGCAGGGCGCCAGCGTGGTCGAGCGGGCTTGCGTGGTGGCGGAGCCGGGCCCGTGTGACGTCGGGCCCGGGTGATGCGGGTGGCGGCTGCGGGGGCGGCGCCGCACGGTCCGCGCGGGGGTGGCCCGGGGCGGCGTACGGTCGGCTGCCGTCTCGCGGTACGAACCTAAGGCGGGCATCAGTCGGCCGGAAGTGTACGTTCCATCCACTGGTCGGCCGCTCAGAGGATGTCCCGCACACTCGGACGGTGCCGGGGTGCAAGGAATGGCGGCGCGCTGAGGGAGGAACAGCCCGGGGGGCCGGGGGCGGCCGTTGCGGCGGACACCGCCCGAGGGGATGTCGCCGCCGCTCCGCGCCACGGGCGCCCGGAAAAACGCGCAGAGCCCGGTGGCCGCCATCGGGCGGCAGGACGCTCCGGCTTCAGTTCCAGGCGCAGCCCGCCGCATCCTGTTCCGTGCCGCAACGGTGCCCGCGGCCGCAGCTGCAGCCGGGCCCGCAGCCGCGGCCCCAGTCGGAGCCGCACCGCGCCCAGCCGCAGCCGCTCCGCGCCGCATCCGCAGTCGCCGCAGCCCCAGCCTCGCCACCGCCTTGCAACGGCAGCATCGACAGCAGTCGGTGCGGCGAAGCCGCGCGGTGCAAACATCCGGCCTTATTCCCCACCCCTGTTGGAAAACTTCCGTTGACGGCGGGACAACCGGACTCTATGGTGTGCGGCACGCGGCGGCGGTGTGACGCAGCCACCGCGACGAATCATGGACCGTTCAAGGTCCCAAGGTTCGCGATACGCCACGGCATATGCGGAAAACCCGTAAAAGCCACAGCGATTCAGCGACGGCCCCGGCGACGGCCGCGTTTCTTCACTCCGCCATGAGACGGCGCAGATTCCTCCTTTGCTCAGCCAGGAACTGTCATCGCTCGATCCTGCATGCCTGAAAACGCCAGGCGTGCGTGGAAAGCCAAGAGAGGCCTTGCCCCTATGACGCCAAGGACACCCATCAGCCGACGGTCGATTCTCAGGACGGGAGCCGGCGCGGCGCTGGCGGCTCCGTTCGCGGGAAGCCTGCTCACCTCGTGTAGCACCAAATCCTCCAACACCGGACCGGCGAACAAGACCGTGACGGTCACGTCGTACGGCGGCTCCTACAACGACCAGTTGACGAAGACGATCCTGAAGCCGTTCGAGATGAAGACGGGAATTCGTCCGTCGTTGCTCGCCAATACCAGTCTGGCGGCCCTGAAGACGCAGGTGCGCTCCGGCGACGTGGAGTGGGACCTGGTCGAGCTGACGGCGCCGGAGTACGTCCAGGCCGTCAAGGAAGACCTGCTCGAGAAATTCGACTACGACATCATCAGCGACAAGGGTCTGCCTTCCTACGCCAAGGCGGATTACGGCATCAAGTATCTGAGCTTCTTGTTCGTCATGGCCTGGGACCAGAAGCACATCCCCGACGCACGCGCCCCGAAGAACTGGGCTCAGTTCTTCGATCAGGGCAGATATCGCACCAAGCGCTCGGTGTACGGACAGCTCGCGGACAGCTCGGTGCTCGAAGCGGCCCGATTGGCCGAGGGCGTCCCGTTCGACAAGATCTATCCGCTGGATGTGGACGCGGCGCTGCGTTATCTGGCGAAGCATCCCGGGCGGGACCAGCTGATCTACCACACGGCCAACCAGGAGCCCGTACAGCAATTGACCTCGGGTGAGGTCACCTTGTCGACCAGCTTCAACAACCGGATCAACGCCGCCCGCAAGGACGGTGCCAAGCTGAACTTCGCTTCGTCCAACGGGGTCCTCGCAGGCGACTATTTCGTCGTCCCCAAGGGTGCGCGGAACAAGGAGGCAGCGTTCCGGCTGATGCATTTCATGAGCAATGACGCGGACGCCGGGGCCGACTTCGACCGGACCACCAACCTGACGCTGGCCAACACCCCCGCTCTCGCGAAACTGCCCGCCGCCGTCGCCGACACCCTTCCCACCAGCCCGAAGCTGGCGGACAGCATTCTGGTGCGCGACGACAAGTGGTGGGCGGAGAACCTCAAGGCCACGGAGCAGAGGTTCAAGATGTGGCAGGCGGGTAGCTGACGATGCCCCTTGCCGCCGCGGCATCCGCGCAGGCAGGCACTCCATCCCGCGGACGCGGACGTCTCTTCCGCGTCCGCGGGACGTGGTTGCTGCTCCTCGCGCCGATCGCCGCCTTCGATGCCATCCTCTTTCTGACCCCCCTGGGGACGCTGGTCACCTCCAGCCTGCAGAGCCAGGCGTACGAGCGGGTGCTGGGGGACCCGCTGGTCATCAAGTCGATGATCAACACGTTCGAGATCAGCGCGGTGTCCACGCTCGGGGCCGTCGTCATCGGCTACCTGCTGGCCTGGGTGATCTGGCGCAGCAGCGCGCTCACCCGGGTCATCCTGTTCGCCCTGGTACTGCTGCCCTTCTGGACCGGAGTCCTGGTGAAGAACTTCGCCTGGGCGGTCCTGCTGCAGGACAACGGTCTGGTGAACGGCGCCTTGCAGGGGCTCGGTCTCACCGACCATCCGCTGACGCTGCTGCACAACCGGTTCGCGGTCGTGCTGGGAATGGTGCACTACCTCCTTCCCTACGCCGTGTTCCCGATCTTCGCCGCGCTGGCGGCGATCGACAACCGGCTGGAGCTGGCCGCCCGTTCCCTGGGCGCGGGCGAGCTCCCGGTCTTCCGCCGGGTCATCCTGCCGCTCACGGTGCCGGGCGTTTCGGCCGCGGGCCTGCTGACGTTCATCATCAGCACCGGCTTCTTCATTACGCCCGTCGTGCTCGGCGGCCCCGGGGACATGATGATTGCCAACCAGATCGACTTCTACGCCATGGAGTTGACCGACTTCGCCGGCGCGTCCGCCCTCGCGCTCGGGCTGACCGCCATCGTGAGCGTGCTCGTAGCGGTGTACCAGCGGATTCTCCGCGCAGGAGGTGCCCATGAGGCCGGCTAGTTCTCGGCTCTCCCCGACGATGCTCGCCGCGGTACCGGTGTTCGTGTTCCTGGTCGTGCCCACCGCCATCGTGGTGCCGATGGCCTTCAACCACAGCCGGTACATCACCTTCCCGCCGGACCGGCTCTCGACCGACGCGGTCACCGGGTTCCTCTCCGACACGGCCTGGATGTCGGCGGTCCTGGCGAGCCTGCAGACCGCGGGAATCGCCGTGGCCCTCGCGGTGCTGCTGGGCGGTGGCGCGGCCGTCGCCCTGCACGGGCGGAAGTTCCCGGGGCAGTCCGCGGTGACCGGGGTGATCCTCGCCCCGATGATCGTTCCTCCGGTGGTGCTGGCGCTGGCGTTCTACCAGTTCTTCAACTCCGTGGCCCTGGTGGGCACGGTCCTCCCGATCGGCCTCGCCCACGCCGTGATCACCGCCCCGTACGCCTTCCTCACCGTCCGTGCCAGCCTTTCCGGGCTGAATCCGGCCCTGGTGCGCTCTGCGCGCAGTCTGGGAGCGGGCACGGCATCCGTGGCACGGTTCGTCTACCTCCCGGTCATCCGGCCCGGTCTGATCGCAGGGGCGCTGTTCGCCTTCTCCGTCTCCATCGACGAGACGGTGATCTCCCTGTTCCTGCAGTCGCCGAGCGCGACCACGCTGCCGGTGAAGATGTTCACCGACATCCAGTACAACCTGACACCGAAGATCGCTGTCTCCTCGGCCATGCTGGTCACCGTCGCCACGGTCGGACTTCTCATACAGGTTTTCTTCATGCTCCGCCGCCGTTCCATCGCCCGGATGCTGCCGCTGACGACGGTGGCCGCCGACCAGACAGGGTGAACCCCCATGACAACCTTCACCGCTCCCGCGAAAACTGCCTCGCCGGCCGTCGGCAACCAGGAGAACGGGTCCATCGAACTGCGCCGGGTGCGTAAGACCTACGGCGGCCTCGCCGCGGTCGACGACCTCGATCTGACCGTGGAGCCGGGCGAGTTCGTGACCCTGCTCGGCCCCAGCGGTTCCGGCAAGACCACCACCATGATGATGGTCGCAGGGTTCGAAGAACTCACCTCCGGCACGGTGCTGATCAACGGCGAACCGGTCGACAAGCTCCCGCCGAAGGACCGCAACCTCGGTGTGGTCTTCCAGAGTTACGCCCTCTTCCCCCACCTGAGCGCCCGGGAGAACGTCGAGTTCCCCCTCCGTATGCGAAAGGTCCGGCCGGCGGAGCGGCGTCAGCGGGCCGAGGAGTCCCTCGAACGCGTCGGCCTCGCCGGCCTGGGCGACCGCAGCCCGCGCCAGCTCTCCGGAGGGCAGCAGCAGCGGGTCGCGCTGGCCCGCGCCCTGGTCTTCCATCCGTCGGCGCTGCTCCTGGACGAGCCGATGGCAGCGCTGGACAAGCGGCTGCGCGAGCAGATGCAGGAGGAGATCAAGTCCATCCAGCGGTCGTTGGGGATCTCCGTGCTGTTCGTCACCCACGACCAGGATGAAGCCATGTCCATGTCGGACAGGATCGTGGTGATGCGTGAAGGGAAGGTCGTGCAACAGGGCGCTCCCGAGGACGTGTACGCGCATCCCGCGACCGACTGGGTGGCCAACTTCCTCGGCGACACCAATCTGTTGCCGTGCACCATCGTGGAACGCTCGGGCGGCACAGCCGTCGTCGACCTCGGCCCGCTCGGGACCTGCCGGGTACGGGACCGCGGAGCCGAGGGCGAGCGGTACGCGGTGTCCATCCGTCCGGAGCATCTCGCCTTCCTCCCGGCCGCACGGGCGCAGAACAGCGCGACGGGCCGGGTGGTGTCCTCCACCAACCTCGGCGCCACCATCCGCCACCGGCTGCGTATCGGGGAACAGGAGCTGCTGATGCGCGAACTGTCCCCGAGCTCGCGCACCGCCGCCGAACTCGGGACGGAGGTGTGCGTCGGCTGGGGCGAGGACAAAGCCCAGCTGCTCGTCCTCGGCTCCTGACCGGACACGCGGCCGATGCGGCGACGGGCCGGGGCCCATCGCGGGGGTCCCCTTTGCCGACGCGGCAGCGCAGCGCCTACGCGCCGGGCCGTATCCACGCGCTCCGCGCCTACGCGCCGGGCGGCATCCAGCGGCACACCGTGCCTACGCGGCCGCGTCCAGCAGCGCACCGCCGCTTACGCGCTGGGCCGCATCGAGCAGTTCGCCGCCTACGCCGGGCCGCGTCCAGCGGCCCGGCGTGGTGCGCGGCCGGAGCGGCTTTTCCCCGGCAGCACCGGCAGCACCGGCCAGCCCCGGCAGCACCGGCAGCACCGGCAGCACCGGCAACCCGGACACCGGGTATCCCTGGCAGCCCCGGCGCCGTACTGCGTACTCAGGTGGTCCGTTGTTCCGTACGGTGTGTGACCCGCAGCTTGGACTGCCCGTGCGGGCGGCGCTCCCAGTCCTCCATGAGCCGGGCCGCGAGGCCGTGCCGCTCGGCCAGGGCGATGAGGGTCTGGGGGCGGTAGTAGAAGTCCTCCCGGAGGACGTGGTGCTCGGTGCCCTCCGTGCGGTCGAACGTGAAGTCGAAGAAGCCACCGGGAGCGAGCACCCGGCCCACATGGGCGAGGCACTCGTCGATGACATGCAGCGGCGAGTGGGAGAACACGCTGTGCGCGTGCACGACGGTGAAGTGGCCGTCGGGCAGGAAGTCCAGGGTCAGATCGCCGGCGATGGTGAGATACGGCAGCTTGTCCTGGAGCTTGCGGTGGACCAGCGTTTTCTTGGCCTCGACGAGGATGTCCGGAGAGATGTCGATCCCGTAGTAGTGGCCCTGCTCGAGATAGTCGATGAAGCGCCATCCGGCCCGCAGATTGCCGCAGCCGATCTCGAGCATCCGGTCGTTCGGCTTCAGGCCGTGCTCGAACAGATAGTCGAACTGCATCTGCCCCAGCGCAAGCCAACGCTCATGCGACGCGCTGCCGACGGCCGCGTTCGGACTCCGTGCGGTGTCCGAGGCCATCACGGCCCGGTAGTACGCGAGGTGGTCGCGGTGCTTGACCCGCAGCCAGGCGTCGCGCCCTGCGCGCCGCAGATACGCCGGGACCCGCTGAGGGTGCCGCACAGCGTAGGTGATCTTGTGGGCGAGGCTCGTCCGGTTCCTCAGCGCACGCGGTACAGGCGTCGTCGGCATGACGACCTCCTTAACTTTGAGTGACGGACGTATCGCAGAGTAATCCTTTCGTGCGCTGGAAGGTCGTGTCCTGGCTCATCGTGCCCGCATCGGTTCCTCGTACGGCGCTGAAGGGCACGTTTCCCTGCCCGGTCGGCCGATCGCACCGCCCCGATGGCCGGGGCCACGAGTCGGGTCGGACGAGCGGCCCGACAGGCTCCTGGATGAGGAATGTCGCGACGGTGCGGAT